>JALWML010000510.1 GCA_027083915.1 Lysobacterales bacterium
ATCTATAATAAAGGCATTAATTTACTCGATATAGGGAAAAAGAAAATGCAATACAAACAACTTTTTACAAAGATAATTTTAACATTACTGGTTACTGTCTTCAGTCAACAAATTTATGCAGCAGGTGCTGATGATTTTGTTATCACTGTTAAAACAAACAATGTTGGGGCAACAGCAAACAATGAGTTTCAAATACCAATAAATAATGGCGGTGGGGGAGTAACATTTCACTACAATGTTGATTGTGAAGATGATGGAAGTTTTGAAGTCAATGATTTTTCAGGAGATTACACCTGTGTTTATGCAAGCCCAGGAACATACACTATCCGCATAGAAGATAAAATTGGTGATGGCACAGGTTTTGTTGGACTAGGATTTAATTTTTCAGGAGATGCTAAGAAATTGTTAAGTGTGGAGCAGTGGGGAACATTCCAATGGAAATTTATGGATGGAGCTTTTGAAGGATGTTTTAATGTGGTTTTTAATGCAATAGACACACCGAATTTTTTTGGAGTAACAGATATGTCAAGGATGTTTCTTTTTGCAAACCAAGCCAACCCTGATACGACCAATTGGGATGTGCAAAATGTAACAACAATGCGTGGTATGTTTGCAGGTGCAGGTGTTGCTAATCCAGACACAAGTAATTGGAACACCTCAAGTGTGACAGAGATGAGTTTCATGTTTGAGAAAGCCTATTTAGCACGCCCTGATGTGCATAGCTGGGATGTAACACAAGTAACAGATATGGAAGGTATGTTTAAAGATGTTACTTTACCAACAGAGATCTACGATAAGATACTAGTGACTTTTAATAGTCAAAATGTTCAATCAGGTATTTCTTTTAGTGGTGGCAACTCAAAATATTGTGCCTCAGGAGCTCATAACGGGCTAGAGTTTAACCACGGTTGGAATGCTATTGTTGATGGTGGGCAAGAAATTCCTTCAAACTGCCCAAACCCAGCAGATGATTTTGTTATAACCATAAAAACGGATAATTTATCAACAGGCTCAACTGGATCAACAAGTATGAAAATACCAACAATTGGAAGTGGTTACGATTACAGTGTTGATTGGAATGGAGATGGTACTTTTGACCAAGTGAGTATTGCAGGAGATGTGACACATGATTATGGAGTAGCAGGAACTTATTCTATACGGATTCGAGGAGATTTTCCTCGCATATATTTTAATTACTCAGGAGATGTTCTGAAAATTATGAATATTACAAAGTGGGGTGTTAATCCATGGACAAGCATGAAAAACGCTTTTGCAGGAGCTCAAAATTTGACTGTTAGTGCTAATTTCGCTCCTAATTTATCTAATCTGACTTCACTTGAGGGCATGTTCTCAGAGGCAATTCTTGCTAATCCGAATACAACTTTTTGGGATATTTCTAATGTAACAAATATGGCACAAATGTTTAATGAAGCAACTTCTGCCAACCCAAATGTGCAAAATTGGGATATTTCAAATGTAACAAACATGGATGGAATGTTCACAGGTGTAACCTTGCCAACAGCTGATTATGATGCCATGTTGCTGCATTTTGATAGTTTTTCACTTTCACAAATTCTTTTTGATGGTGGTGAGAGTCAATATTGTAGTAGGGCTGCACAATTGGCACATAATCATTTGGATGGAACATGGAATATTACAGATGGTGGTTTAGACCCAAGTTGTGGTACGTTGGCAGATGATTTTGTTTTTGAAGTTGACACCACAATAGTAGGATCTAACAGTGATACCCAATTTGAAATTAATACCGCAGGTGGTGGTTACAACTACAATGTTGACTGTGATGAAGCAAGTCCAGGTACAAATATCGCCACAACTCAAACAGGAAACTATATCTGTAACTACGCTATACCGGGTGTTTATACTATTCGAATATCAGATAATATTGGAAATAAAACAGGTTTTCCTCGAATTTCTGGATTTGGAAATCTTGATATGCGCAAGATAATCAATTTAAAACAATGGGGAACAAGTATTTGGTCAAGTATGTCGGTCGCTTTTGTTAGTGCGTCCAATATGGTGGTAACAGCAACTGATGTACCAGATTTTTCAAATGTTACCAGCCTTTACAGTATGTTTGCTGGAGCATCTTTGGCTAACCCAAATGTGAGCAACTGGAATACTTCAAATATACAAAATATGGAAGCTATGTTCCAACAAGCAACTTTAGCAGAACCTAATATGAGTTCTTGGGATATTTCAAGTGTTACTGTACCGCATTCAATGGAATCGATGTTTAGTGGAGTTACCCTGCCAACGAATTTATACGATGCAACACTTGCTAACTTTGATGCACAAATTACGACAAGTGGTATTGTTTTTGACGGTGGTAATTCAAAGTACTGCAATGTCGCTGCACGTGATAGTTTAATCAATACACATGGCTGGACTATCACCGATGGTGGACTGGACACCAATTGCCCATCAACTGTTGAAAAAATATTCAGCAATGGTTTTGAAGATGTTATTGTCTTTAAAGCCGCACAAAGCCAGTTTAATTATGATTTTTCAGAGGTGTCTATTGCTGAAATGGATGAACAACCCTTGTTAATCGCCGAGGGTGTCGATGCTCAACAAAATGTTGTTATTCAAATTTACTTACGCAATGATTTAGGGCAAATGCAAATTAAGCTGGATAAACTTATAGAAATTGATGGTGAAAAAAATCAATGGATAGAAGGTCAATGGCAGTCGATTGATAATAAAGAGTTAACCACAATTAGTTGGTAATTTTTTCTACCTCCTAGTTATTACAAATTCAACAATCTCCTTGACTACAGATCATAGTCAGGGAGATTTCCATATAACCACGGTGATTTATTGTGCTAAAAAGTGCTTTTTTGTGGTGCTACTACAAAATCTAATAACTTCTTAATAACTTCCTAAGATTTGAAATTCAAGGCATATCTATAATAAAGGCATTAATTTACTCGATATAGGGAAAAAGAAAATGCAAGACAAACAACTTTTTACAAAGATAATTTTAACATTACTGGTTAGTCTTTTCAGTCAACAAATCTATGCAGCAGGTGTTGATGATTTTGTTATTACTGTTAAGACAAACAATGTGGGGACAACTGCAAATAATGAATTTCAAATACCTATTAATAATGGCGGTGGAGGAGTAACATTTCACTACAATGTCGATTGTGATGATGATGGAAACTTTGAAGTCATTGATTACTCAGCAGATTACACTTGTGTTTATGGTAGTGCAGGAACTTATACCATCCGCATAGAAGATAAAATTGGCGATGGTTCAGGGTTTACCGGAATTGCCTTTAACAATGGCGGCGATAAAGCCAAGCTATTGACTATTGAACAATGGGGAACTTTTGCATGGAAATTTCTATCGGGTGCTTTTTGGAGCTGCACTAATTTGGTTATTAATGCTGTAGATACACCCAACCTCTCTGGGGTAACTGATTTGTCTAATATGTTTCGTTTTGCCTTTAATGCTAACCCAGATACAACAAACTGGGATGTTTCCAATGTAACAACAATGCACAGCATGTTTCGGAGCGCATCTTCTGCCAACCCAGATACTAGCAATTGGGATACAGCCAATGTAACGACCATGGTAGATATGTTTAGAAATGCAACCTCAGCCAGCCCTAACGTCTTGAATTGGGATGTCACAAGTGTGACTGATATGACCCGAATGTTTAATGGTGTAACCTTACCACGTGATGATTATGATAAATTATTAATTACTTTTAACGCACAAAATGTACAAACAGGAGTGATCTTTGATGGAGGCAATTCAAAATACTGTGCGACTGGATCGCATGATAGTTTAGAAAATGTTCACAATTGGGCAGTAATTACCGATGGTGGTGTTGATGCAGGTTGTCCATCAGCAACTGGAGATGATGATTTTGTGACCGTTTGGATAACCAGTAATACTGGAGTCACCAATAGTACTTCAATTAAAATCCCTACTTTTGGTAGTGGCTATGACTATGCAGTTGACTGGAATAGCGATGGAATCTTTGATGAAGCAGGGATAACAGGAACTATTATCCATGATTTTGGAGTTGCAGGAACCTATCCCATTCGGATAAGAGGGGATTTTCCACAATTCAAGCTGAATTATGCAGGTGATAGATTGAAACTTGTTAATATTTTGAATTGGGGTATTAATCCATGGACAAGCATGAAAAATGCTTTTGCCGGTGCTGAAAATATGATTATACAAGCATTTGATGCACCAAATTTATCCAATTTAACCTCTGTGCAAGGCATGTTTGTCGATGCCATACTTGCAGAGCCTGATACCACAAACTGGGATACATCCAACATAACAGATATGTCAGGGATGTTTTCAGGTGCCATAGCTGCTAACCCGAGTGTACAAAACTGGGATATTACAATGGTATCAGACATGAGTAATATGTTTAATGGAGTAAGCTTACCCACCAATGATTACGATGCTCTACTCATTCATTTTAACAGTCAATCAGTGCAATCTAATATTCCATTTGATGGAGGTGGTAGTCAGTATTGCAGTTCAGCGGCACAATTAGCCCATGAGAATTTAATCAACATGAAAGGTTGGATGATAACTGATGGAGGACTTGACCCAAGTTGTCCAGAGACTCTAGCCGATGATTTTGTCTTTGAAGTGGATACAACTATACTTGGTTCAACCACGAATACTCAATTTGAGATCAATACAACAGGGACAGGTTACAATTACAATGTTGATTGTGATGGTGTTAATGCTGGCACAAATACAGTTACCACACAAACAGGTAATTACACCTGTAATTATGCTTCACCTGGAGTATACACTATTCGTATTTCTGATAATGTAGGAGATAAAACGGGTTTTCCTCGTATTAATTCATTGTTTCATGATGATGTAGAGAAAATAGTAGATATTAAACAATGGGGTACAGGGAAATGGATAAGTATGCAAAATGCTTTTATTCACGCAACTAATATGCAAGTCACGGCAACTGATATACCAAATCTATCAAATGTAACCAGTCTCGCAGGTATGTTTAATAGTGCAACCTTAGCTAACCCTGATGTTAGCGGTTGGAATACGCTAAATGTAACAAATATGAGTACTATGTTTATTGGAGCAACTTCTGCCAATCCAGATGTCAGTAGCTGGAATACAAGCAATGTAACGAGTATGGATTATATGTTTTCTGGGGCAACTGTAGCAAATCCTGATGTTAGTAACTGGAATACAGCAAATGTAACGAATATGCGTTTTATGTTTAATGGAGCAACATCAGCTATTCCTGATATAAGTAATTGGAATATTACTGGATTAACTGTACCAGATTCAATGGATAATATGTTAACAGGTATCACCTTGTCAACAGCATTGTACGATGCTACATTAGCGAATTTTGATGCACAAATAACGGCAAGCGGTATTGTTTTTGATGCAGGGAATTCTAAATATTGTAATATTGCTGCTCATGATGGTTTAATCAATACACATGGCTGGACAATCATTGATGGAGGTTTAGACCCCAACTGTTTAGGGACTCCAACTGATGATTTTGTTATTGAGGTGGATACAACTATAGCGGGTTCAACCACGAATACTCAATTTGAGATTAATACAACAGGAACAGGTTACAATTACAATGTTGATTGTGATGGAGTTAATGCTGGCACAAATACAGCCACAGCACAAACAGGCAACTACACCTGTAATTATGCTTCACCAGGGGTTTACACTATTCGCATCTCAGATAATGTAGGAGATAAAACAGGTTTCCCTAGTATTGATTCATATAATCATAATGATAGAAAGAAAATAATTGATCTCATACAATGGGGTACGGGGAAATGGACAAGTATGTCTAGTGCTTTTTATTCCGCAACTAATATGCAGGTCACAGCTACGGATGTTCCTGACCTATCAAATGTGATGTATATGAGTTTGATGTTTAATGGAGCATCCTCTGCCAATCCAGATGTTAGTCTATGGAATACGTCCAATGTAACGAATATGGCAGGTATGTTTTCTGGAGCAACCTCTGCCAATCCAGATGTGAGCCTTTGGAATACAAGCAATGTAACTAATATGGCATTAATGTTTGATGGAGCAACCTCTGCTAATCCAGATGTCAGTAACTGGAATACAAGCAATGTAACGGATATGGCCAGTATGTTTAATGGAGCAACCTTAGCTATTCCTGATATGAGTAACTGGAATATTACAGGGGTGACTGTTCCGTTTTCAATGGATAATATGCTAATAGGTATCACCTTACCAAGGACTTTATATGATGCCACCTTAGCGAATTTCAATGCACAAATTACGACAAGTGGTATTGTTTTTGATGCTGGAAATTCCAAATATTGCAATGTTATTGCCCATGATAGTTTAATCAATACCCATGGTTGGACCATCACCGATGGTGGACTGGATACCAATTGCCCACCTGCGGTTGAAAATATATTCAGCAATGGTTTTGAAGATGTTATTGTCTTTAAAGCCGCACAAAGTCAGTTTAATTATGACTTTTCTGAGGTGTCTATTGCAGAAATGGATGAACTGCCATTATTAATTGCCGAAGGTGTTGATGCGCAACAAAATGTTGTTATTCAAATTTACTTGCGAAATGATTTAGGGCAAATGCAAATTAAGTTGGATAAACTGATAGAAATTGATGGTGAAAACAATCAATGGACAGAAGGTCAATGGCAGTCGATTGATCATAAAGAGTTAACCACAATTAGTTGGTAAATCAATTCAAAAAAGACTATTCGGGGAAAAGGATAAGCCACCTCTATGACTCTCTCTTACATATTAGAGGTGGCTGTATTCTTAGACAATCATTCATTGGCAATAATAGAGCCTCAGTCATTTGGTTGTTTAAGTTAAAATCTCAGAATGTTATCAGAAAGTTCTCATGACTTTCTCAGAGTTCAGAATGTGTTATTTTCTATAATTATGCCATTAATTATATAAATTTTAGGAAATAACCATGGCGTTAAATAAAACGATAAATTTTTTCATCTGCATGATTGGTATTTGGGTAATCAATCAAAATACTTTGGCAGCAGGAGCGGATGATTTTGTTCTTCAAGTCAAAACAGATAATGCTGGCACCTCAGCAAATAATGAATTTACTATTCAGACATTGGGTTCTGGTTACAACTACAATGTGGATTGTGACTTTGATGGGTTTTATGAACTAACCGCTCAGGTAGGTGATGTTGTATGCAGTTATGGCAGTGCTGGAATTAAAATTATTAGAATTGAAGATAACAATGGTGATGGCACTGGTTTTCCGCGTATTTATTACAACAACACAGGAGACCACAGGAAAATAGTAGACATTGTTCAATGGGGAACAGGTAAGTGGACGAGTATGGGAGCGGCTTTTAGAGGAGCTATCAATATGACGGTAACAGCTGGAGATGTTCCTGACTTAACTGCCGTGACCAATTTATCCAGTATGTTTCGTTTTGCTAGTCTTGCTAATCCTGACACAACGAATTGGGATGTTTCACATGCCACCACTATGCACAGCATGTTTCGCAGTGCCAGTGCCGCGAATCCCAATACCAGTAATTGGAATACGGCAAATGTTACACTCATGACCGACATGTTTAGAAATGCAATATCAGCCAACCCAGATGTTTCTAGCTGGGATATTACCCAAGTTACCGATATGGGACTGATGTTTGATAATGTCACTTTACCCACGCTTGATTATGATGCTATGTTAATTCATTTTGCCAATCAAAACATTAGCAATGCCGTCGTTTTTAATGGTGGCAACAGTCAATACTGTTCAATTCCAGCTCAAAATGCCAGAGCAAGTTTAATGACCAAAGGTTGGACAATTACTGATGGTAATCAATGTGCGAACAATGACCCGTTAAATGACTTTGTTTTTACTGTGATTAGCAATAATAGTCCAACAGATTCGGGTGGATTTACCATTCCAACAACGGGAGCAGCTTATAAGTATAACGTTGATTGCAATAATGATGGCAGTTTTGAGGCAATTGCAGCTACGGGTGATTATACCTGTGATTACAGTACTCTTGGAGGAGCAGGAACTTATACTATTAGAATTCAAGATGCCAAAGGCGACAAAACAGGATTTCATCGCATAGATTTTACGACAAGCACTGAGGGCGATGAAATAATAGATATTTCACAATGGGGCACAGGTGTCTGGTCAACTATGCAGGGTGCATTTACACAAACAAGCAACTTACAAATTTCAGCCACTGATGCACCAGATTTATCACAAGTGACAAGCTTAGAAGACATGTTTAATTTATCAATTTCCTTAACAACGGTTGGCAGCAATTGGGACACCTCAAACATTACCAACATGAACCGAGTTTTTTATTTTGCAACAAATGCTCAACCACAAACAAGCAGCTGGGTCACAGGTAATGTAAACTTTATGGCAGAGATGTTCAAGGGGGCGTTTTCGGCTCAGCCAGATACCAGTAATTGGAATACAGCCAATGTGAAAGATATGACAGAAATGTTTAATCAAGCCTATGTTGCCAATCCCGATACTAGTGGCTGGAATATAGAACAAGTCCTTACCATGCAAGGCATGTTTTTTGATGTAACCTTACCAACAAGCGACTATGATGCAATGCTCATTGGCTTTAACAGTCAAAACGTCCAATCAGGAGTGGATTTTCATGGTGGGAATAGTAAATATTGTAGTCTGGCGGCAGTGAATGCCAGAAGCAACCTTATATCTTCACATAGTTGGACTATTAATGATGGAGGGTTTTGTCCTCCACCTGCACCAACAACCGTTGCTGATATGACCGCTGCGACCGATACTCAATTGAGTTTTGACAATTCAACCTATATCAACACCCCTGATTTTGCAATCGAGTGTTCAACGCTTGGTAATACCATGCATATCTATACCAACAACCCATTACCAAATACAGAATTGGCAACACATACCTGTACAGCCAGTGGTAGCGAAGTTGTTACTGTTAGTACACCTATGGTTATTGGAAATCACATGGTCTCTTACACCGATGAAGATGCCAATGGAGAGTCCAATCATTCACCTGCGTTAAAAGTGGTTATTAAAGACGATGTTTTTACTATGTTACAGCAAGTTAATTACATCAAAGCAAGCAATACAGGCAGTAATGATCTATTTGGTGGAGCCACAGCTATATCAGGTAATACCTTAGTTATTGGAGCAAGAGGAGAAGACAATATGTCTGGAGCGGTTTATGTGTTTGTGAAATCACCAGCTGGGATATGGAGCCAAGAAGCCATGCTTAAGGTCTCCAATTCTGGTAGTTCGGATACATTTGGCAGTTCCGTTGACATATTTGATGATACTGTAGTGGTTGGTGCACCTTTAGAAGACAGTGACTCAACAGGTAATGGTGATTCCTTAGCAGAATCAGGTGCTGTCTATGTCTTTAAAAGAACGGGCACAACATGGGCACAACAAGCTATGCTAAAAGCATCCAATGCAGATTCGAATGATAATTTTGGCTCAGCAGTTTCAATATCAGCAGATAAAATTGCCATTGCAGCAACAGGAGAAGACAGTGCTGGATCTGGTATCTTTGCTAGCCCTTTGACGAATAACTTGATAACTGATTCTGGAGCTGTTTATATTTATACCCGTACAGGAGAAACTTGGAACAATACTGCCTTTATCAAAACAGAAGCAAATAGTGTCAATGAAAAGTTTGGACATGATCTAAGTTTATACGGTGATACTTTAGTGGTTAGTACTCCTTATGATAACAGTGATTCAACAGGTGTATATATCGATGAATCAAGTGGCTCAAACGGAGGTGCCATAAATTCAGGAGCTGTTTATGTCTTTGATTTTTCAACAGGAAACTGGCTTACAGAAGCCTTTATAAAAGCGTCAAATACGGAGTCAGGTGATAATTTTGGACAGTCAGTTGCATTGTATAACGATACTATTGTTGTTGGAGCAAAACAAGAAAGCAGCAACTCTACAGGGGCCGATGGTGATGAATCAAACAATAACGCATCAGGAGCAGGTGCTGCCTATGTCTTTGTTAAGCAAGGGGGCAATTGGAGTCAACAAGCTTATTTAAAAGCCTCAAGAGTGAATGTGAATGATAATTTTGGCTTTGCTGTTGATGTTTTTATGGACAGTATAATAGTGGGTTCCTATCAAGAAGACTCAAATGCAACAGGTGTTAATGGTAATGAAGTTGATAATACATCACCCTCCTCAGGAGCGGCTTATATTTTCACTCGCAATGATAATCATTGGAACTTACAAGCCTATTTGAAAGCATCAAATACAAATATACAAGACTACTTTGGATCATCTGTAAGCGTACAATATGACACCTTTATTGCAACATCACCCTTGGAAGATGGAGGAACAAGCGGAATCAGTAATAGCACACAAAATAACCAAATATTGGGTTCAGGAATAGCTGATTCTGGAGCCGCATATATGTTTTCATTTGAATCATTACCAGAGCTGCTATTTATAGATGGCTTTGAATAGGTAATTGTTTTTATCCAAGTACCAGTTTTTTATAGTGGAACTTGAGTTTTGTAAAAAAATTTGGGGGAAAGGATAAGCCATCTTTAAATTATAAATAAAGGTGGTTTTATTCTTCTGACAATAGTTAAGGCGATGCACAAAAGTCTTTGGCTATTTTGCTGTGCCTGTTGTATTATTTATTCTCATGTATATTTGTGGTTGTATTTGGGAATGATTTACCAATTTGAAGACTTTGTTTTTGATGAAAAAAAGAGTGTAATTAGAAAGAATGGCAATGAGTTTAAATTGACCAAAACACAAAATAAGCTATTGTCTTATTTTATCGCAAATCCCCATGTGATTACCTCTAAACAAGAGTTGATGGATAAAGTTTGGGGACGAGTTGTTACTGAAAACTCTGTCGATCAGATGGTATCAATATTACGTAATTTCATTGAGAGTGATGTTTCAAAACCACAGAAAATTATAACTCACTACGGGCAAGGCTTGAGTTTTGAAGGCAAAAGAATAGAGCAAGACCTAACAAAGCAAAAAGCTGTCACCCAAAAGAGTCAAAATAAAGTCCTTAGACTAGGGTTATTATTACTTCCTCTGCTTATTTTTTTACTATGGTGGCTTGTCAACACTAAAGAATCAGTGACAAAAATACCCAATAAAACTGAAGTCAGTGAAATCAGGGATAGAAAATTATTGATTTTACCGATGACATTTTCGGATGATTCAA
>JALWML010000511.1 GCA_027083915.1 Lysobacterales bacterium
ACAAGCAATCCACTCATATTATAGGTGGTGCAGAATTTGCCGGAGAACTCGATGCAAAACGTGCCATAAAGCAAGGTGTCTTACTTGGGGCTAAAATTTAAATAGCAATTAAGAACGGTATTAACTACAATATCGCCATGAATGAATACAGCAAAAAGAAATCGCCAAAAATAAACAACTTAAAAGTTCCTCCGCAATCTGATGATGCCGAACGCTCTGTCTTAGGCGGCTTATTACTCGTTAAAGATGCATGGGATAAAATTGCCGATTTAATCAGTGAAGATGACTTTTACCGCAACGATCACGCCCTTATTTTTAAAGCCATTAAAGCCTTAAGTATTGACTCAAAACCTTGCGATGTCATTACCGTTGGCGAATGGTTGTCAACCCATCAAATAATCGAAGATGCTGGTGGTGATGATTATTTAATTGAAATTGCCAGCAACGTTCCTGGTGCTGCCAACATCAAAGCTTATGCTGAAATTGTTCGTGAAAAATCAGTGCTACGACAACTAGTACAAATTGGCAACAACTTAACCGAACAAGCCTTTAACCCAGAAGGTAAAAACAGCGATGATTTATTAGAAAGCGCTGAAAAAGATGTTTTTAATATTCGCGAACAAACTCTAAAATCAAAAAGTGGCTTTCAAGACATCAAGGGCTTACTACGCGATGCCATCGAAAACATTGAAGAAATGGCAGAATCTGATGGCACCATGACAGGAATTCCAACAGGCTTTACCGATTTTGACAAAAAGACCAATGGATTGCAAAAATCTGATTTAATTATTGTCGCAGGACGACCAGCGATGGGTAAAACATCTTTTGCCATGAATATTGTTGAAAAAGCTGCCATTGCACACGATGCCAGTGTTGCCATATTTAGTATGGAAATGTCATCTGTGCAATTGGTAATGCGTATGCTTTCTTCACTTTCTCGCATTAATTCTGGTAAATTAAAAACAGGAGACTTAAGCGACCATGATTGGCCTCGTGTTATGCAATCTCAACAATTGATGGCAAAATCTCGCATCTTTATTGATGATACCCCTGCTCTTTCTCCTATGGAAGTTCGCGCTCGCTGTCGCCGTCTCAAACGCCAACATGGTTTGGATTTAATCGTTTTGGATTACTTACAACTAATGCAAATTAAAGGGTCAGAAAATCGAGTCAATGAAATTTCTGAAATTTCACGCTCGCTTAAAGGACTTGCTAAAGAATTAGATGTCCCTGTTATTGCCTTGTCACAGTTGAATCGTTCACTAGAGCAACGCCCAAACAAGCGACCAGTCATGTCAGATTTGCGCGAATCTGGTGCGATTGAGCAAGATGCCGATTTGATTGTCTTTATTTACCGTGATGAAGTTTACAATGAAGACTCCATGCACAAAGGTAAAGCTGAAATCATTTTAGGAAAACACAGGCACGGTTCTACCGGCATGGTTCCTTTAACTTTCTTGGGTGAATTTACACGTTTTGAGAATTTCCTCAATGACATTGGGATAGAATCACAAACACCTCCTGATCAAACACATTAGTTAGGTTTTCGCCAATGAGTCGTGGAACTACAGCCTTAATCAACCTAGAAAATTTAAAACACAATTACGGTGTTTTAAAAAAAATGGCTCCCAACAAATTAGTTTTAGTGATTAAAGCAGATGCCTATGGCCACGGTATCAAGCAAGTGGTTCAAACTTTAGGAAGTGTTGATTGCTATGCGGTTGCGACCATTGATGAAGCTCTAACTATTAGAGCCTATAATAAAAAAGTGAAAATTCTGTTACTTGAAGGGTTTTTCAGTGAAGATGAGTTGTTTATAGCACTTGAAAACAATCTTGACTGTGTAATTCACCAGCATCAGCAATTATCATTAATTGATGAAATCAAAACAGATAAAAAATTAAATGTTTGGATTAAATACGATTCTGGAATGAATCGACTTGGTTTTGATGAAATCGGTTTTCAAGTCGCCATTGAGCAATTAAAGCACCATGAAAGTATTAAACATATCACACTCATGTCGCATTTTGCATCAGCCAATATTCCAAACAACCACTTTACAGAACAACAAAAACAACGGTTTTTACAGTTTAAATACCCCTACCCTTTATCACTATCCAATAGCTCTGCATTACTAACAAATAACAACTTAAACGATGAATGGTGTCGTGTTGGCATTACACTATTTGGCGTTTCACCACTACAGGGTAAAGACGCAAAAGATTTTAACTTGAAACCCGTCATGACCTTAAAAACCAATGTCATTGCTATTAAAAATGTTAAAAAAGCTCAAACTATTGGTTATTCTCAAACCTACACCACTAAAAACGATACAAATATCGCCATTATTGGTATTGGTTATGGTGATGGTTATCCATGGATTTTAACAGATAAAGCTTACGTAATAATCAATGGTGCACATGCAAAAATTGTTGGCAGGGTTTCAATGGATATGATGGCGATTGATGTAACTGGAATTAAAAATGTTTCAATAGGTAACCCAACGTTGATATGGGGACAAAATGGCAGTGACCAATTGCCCATAGAAATAGTTGCTAGCCATGCACAAACAATTCCTTATGTGTTATTATGCCAATTAACTTCTCGCGTGCATTATAAATATGTCTGAAAACAAAATATTTACTTATTTTAAATCT
>JALWML010000512.1 GCA_027083915.1 Lysobacterales bacterium
TAGCGATTCTATTACCATTTGGTATAACGATGGACAGATGAATTTTACGCCATCGGCTGCCTTTTCTCATCACTCGTATGGTATGGCAGTATTAGATATCAATAATGATGGTAAAAAAGATATTTTTATTGGTAATTCAATAAATGATATTTGGTTAAATAGAGGCAGTCGAGTATTTGAAAAACAGCAATATAACTCTAATCTACTTTGGTCAACGCCTCTTGGCTTGCCGTTTGGGGTATATACTGTTCCTAAAGATATTTCTGTGGTTGATATTAATAATGATGGCAAAGAAGACATGATTTTTAGCAACAATAAAGACTATTTTGTTTTTATCAATAATTCAACCTCAGAGAATATAGATTTTTATATGGTCTATTATACCGATGTTGCTTACACAAGTTCTGACTTTAACAAAGTCATAACAGATATAGATGGTGATGGTAAAAAGGATTATGTTGTTGGTGTTAATAATAAAATTGAAATTTTTACACAGTCTCAAGAAAACGTCTCAACTGGACTTTATTTTGATCCCACTTATAACGGTCATGGTTTTTCAATTGATGAAATCGGCAGGGACAACCTTTTTTATAGTGTATTTTATTCTTATACAAATGATGGTTCTCCAATATGGTTTTCTTCTCTTTCTCGGTATGTTGGCATGAAGCGAAATTTTAGTATAGAGTCAAGTTATTTAACTTCTCTTGGAGGCTCATTGCCTATGGCTTATCAATATGACTATAGCAATCATTCTGCGACTATTAACCCCAATCCTGATTTTGAAGGTTATATATTGGCAAATAATCCACACTCTAATAGTGGTTCTTTGAATAAACTGACTTATAAAGTCGGTGATGAATTTGCCAATTGGGACGTCCAAGAAATCATTCCCTTCTCACAACGACCTCAAAATGATTTGTCAGGTCATTGGTGGGCAGGAGAGAGTGATTTGGGTTGGGGGATTTCACTTAACTTTCAAGAGACACAAGGTGATCAATTGGTGGTAGCAACCTTATATTTTTATGATGAAAATGGTCAACCAGTTTGGGTGATTGGTACGCACGAGGGATTCGAGTTGAATCAAGATATTACCATTGATATGGAAAAAATTAATGGTTATGGACGTTCACAAAACTTGGTAGAATTAACGCAAGTACCTGCAGGAACAATCACCATTAATTTAAACCAAGCTTCACAAAATATAAATGAAGCTGGGCGGCTGACCATGAATGTTCATTATCCAGATGACAGTAACAACGATAACTGGGTTCGTGAATCAATCCCATTTGGTCTTTTATCAAAACCTCGATAACTTAGATTGAGAGCTCTTTTTGTTAAGAAAAGAGCTCAAATCAGAAAAGTTTCTTAATGCACCTTAAAAAACTTAATTCTCATGGTGTAATGCATTGAAATAACTTAAAATAGTCAGTCCAAAAAACGTGAGTTATTTATCAGGGTTTCGATAAGACTCACATCTCAAAGGGGACAACGATGAGTTTAAGAGACGACATTAAAAAAGCAGCTTTAGAATACCACCATGATTTTCCGCCAGGGAAAATAAAAATTGTGGCAACAAAAGCCTTAACGACAGCCAAAGATTTGGCTTTAGCCTATTCACCAGGTGTGGCAGCACCCTGTGAAGAAATTGAAAAAGATCCATCTACAGCATCATTGTATACAGCTCGTGGCAATATGGTTGCGGTTATCACCAACGGCACGGCGGTTTTAGGCTTGGGGGATATCGGTCCCTTAGCTGCAAAACCAGTCATGGAAGGAAAGGCTGTTCTGTTTAAAAAATTTGCAGGTGTGGATGTATTTGATATTGAGATTGACGAAAAAGATCCGGATAAATTAATCGAAATAATTGCATCACTGGAACCAACTTTTGGTGGAATAAATTTAGAAGATATAAAATCACCTGAATGTTTTTATGTAGAAGAAAAACTCAAAAACCGTTTAAAAATCCCTGTATTTCATGATGACCAGCACGGAACAGCTATTATTACGGGTGCAGCGGTTATCAATGCTTTAAAGGTAATTGATAAAGATATTAGCCAAGTTAAACTCGTAACCTCAGGAGCCGGAGCTGCAGGTATGGCGTGTTTAGATTTATTGGTGGATTTGGGTGTTAAAAAAGAAAATATCATTGTTTCAGACTCTAAAGGCGTTTTGTCCGAACAACGAGAGGATATCGCCACAGGGCCTTCACAAAGACGACGTTCTTATGCAAAAGGTGTCAAACAACAAAGCTTAAGTGAAGCATTGGTGGGCGCAGATATTTTTCTAGGGGTTTCTGCTGGTGGTGTTTTAAAACCAGAAATGATTATGCCCATGGCAAGAGATCCTATTATATTAGCTTTGGCAAATCCAATCCCAGAAATCATGCCGGATGTGGCGCTCAAAGCAAGACCAGATGCGATTTTGGCTACAGGTCGATCTGACTTTCCAAATCAAGTCAATAATGTCTTATGTTTTCCTTATATTTTCCGAGGTACTTTAGATGTGCGAGCTCATGTCATTAATGATGAAATGAAGAAAGCTTGCGTTTATGCTTTAGCAGAACTGGCTCAGAAAGAGTCCTCAGATGTTGGCGCAGCAGCGTTTGAAGGTGAAGCTAAAGGTTTTGGACGTGAGTATTTGATTCAACAACTAT
>JALWML010000513.1 GCA_027083915.1 Lysobacterales bacterium
TCATTCAAGAAATCATAAATAACCTTAGAACAGCCAAGCAAGCCCATAAAAGATGGGTTGGTCATGCAGCTGCTTTGATTGAAGGCATTAATATTGATAAAGAACAAGTTCCCATTAACCACACTGACTGTGTTTTCGGTCAATGGTATTATGGCGAAGGTCAAAACCTTTCAAGCCTTCCAGAATTCAAAAACATTGAAAACTCTCACTCAAATTTACATTTAATCTACATGGAAATTTTTAAACTCTTATTTCAAGAAAAAAAACTTTCTTTTTTTAGTCGATTAATTGGTAAATCATCAAAAGCGAGTGCAGATGATATTAAAATGGCTAAAGTGAAATATAGGCTTCTTGTTGAAGTATCTAATGAAATCGTTATTCATCTTGATAACTTAGAAAAGAAATTGAAAAAACTTGGCGAAGATGAGATTAAGAAGTTAACACGTTAACTTTGATTTAATTCATCATATCTTATAGATCGACTGAGCAAGTAAATCATAGACTTTCCGAATACCAAAAATGCTGGTTATTGCTCAGATAGGTCATAACATGTATTTTACTATTATCAGAATATACTTCTATCATTCCAGCTGATTGGGTATCATAAAATGGAATGGCAAGTGACTCATATCGTTGTTTCACCTTGGTATGAGGGTGGTGGAATTGATTAGCAAAACCCGATGAATTAAGTGCAAACTTTGGATTGACATCTTTAATAAAATCTTCACTCGAAGAACTTAAACTACCGTGATGTGGCACCAGTAAGACATCCGATTTTATTTTTGAAGGAAATTGTGTGAGTAAACGGTATTCCACAGGTTCTTCAATATCTGCTGTTAATAAAGCAGAATTTTTTTCATTACTCACCTTAATGACACATGAAGTATTATTGCCCATATAAGGTTCAAGTTCAAAAGGGCTCAATACCTCAAAATCAACACCGTCCCAATTCCACGACAAAGGGTATTGACAATTATTAAATTCACCCATAACATCAAATACTTGAGGATTAAAGAATGTAATTAAGTCTTGTGCCCCACCTGCATGATCATTATCCGTGTGTGACAACACTAATTTGTCTAATTTTCTAACTCCAAAACTCTGTAAGACAGGTAAGGCAACAGCTTGAGCCATTGAAAATCCTGACTCATATTTAGCTCCAGTATCATATACTAATGTGTGCTTCTTGGTACGTATAATAACTGATAAGCCCTGTCCTACATCCAAAACATTGATTTTGAATTCTTTTTCATTTAAGTCATTGTTTGCTGGTAAAAATAGTGGAATAAAAAGAAGTAATGCCAACCATTTCCAACGAAATAATCGCGGCAACAATAGAATGATTATGGCTAGAAATAATATTAAAACATAGAACACACTAAATGATGGCATTGCAATTTTTAAAAACTCAAACTGTGAGAGATAATCCAATACATAAAAAATTAATTCTGCTGCTTTTTCTACTGCGAAAAACACATAATGGGCAAGAGATTCTGAAATAGTAAAAACAAATAATGATAAAAATAATAACGGTATCAATACAATAGATGCCAGTGGTAAGACTAAAAAGTTAGCAAAGGGAGTCAATATATTAAATTGATGAAAAACCACAACCATCAAAGGCAACAAACCAACCAATATGACTAATTGTGCTTTGACAAAACCTAAGACCTTATTCTTTTCAAATGCCTTACCCGAGTAGGCAAACATCAATACGGCTACAGCTGTAAAAGAAAACCAAAAACCAGCATCCAATACACTTAATGGATCAAATAATAACACAGCAAACAATGCCATTGACCACGCATTCCACCGAGAAATATGTGACTTATTTACATAAGATATTGCAAAAACGACAACCATAACCAATGCTCTAATTGTTGGAATCGACATACCTGCCAACAAAGCATAAACTAAGGCCAATGCAATTGAAAAAAATGCCTCAAACACATATCGGTTATATTGTTGAGGTGTAAAGACGTAAAATATAAAGCGACCAATTAATAAACCAATAAAGGCCATCAGTCCAATATGCAAACCTGATATTGCAATCAAATGAGCTGTTCCTGTTTTTTGAAATAATAGAGAATCTTCGCTTGTAATTAAACTTTTATCTCCAATTATCAATGCTGTGAGCAAGGATACAACCCGTTTTGAATTAATGTTATTAGCTATGATTTGAGCAATTTTGACTCTAACAGTATTAATTCTTGAGAAAAAGTCATCATGACCTTCACCAACTAATTCACCATTTTTAACCGTTGCTGTCGCATCAATTCCATGGCGAAAAAGCCATTTACTGTAATCAAATGTTGCTGGATTATTAAGAGCGTGAATTGGTTTTACTTTTAGAGTTAATTGCCAGACTTGCCCTGGAGAAATATTTTGGTCAGTATCATACCAACTAATCAAGAGTTTTTTTATTGGCAAATTTTCAAGTTTATTTTCCAATTGCAAAATAAACTTAATCTTCTTAGCACTGACAGAAGGAATTTCTGATACATACCCTTTGAGTGTAACAAGCTCAACAGGCACTTTTGAAAGTTGATGTTTTTTATGTAAGTTGGCAATTAGTAAAGCGTAGGAAAAACCAAATATAAAGACAAGAACAAAGATAAAAAGTTGACGATACTTTTTTGTGTGGATTAATGC
>JALWML010000514.1 GCA_027083915.1 Lysobacterales bacterium
AAAAAGCGGTTTAAAATGTCTGAGTATTACGCAACCATAAAATGGCAACGCCAAAGTGATGAAAAATTTAGCGACAATAAATATTCTCGTGCCCACAGTTGGGAGTTTGATGGTGGTCAAATCGTTAAAGCATCTTCTTCACCACATGTCGTACCTTTGCCCTATTCTGTTGAAGCCAATGTTGACCCTGAAGAAGCTTTTATTGCCTCAATATCTAGTTGTCACATGTTATTCTTTTTATCAATTGCTGCCAAACGTCGCTATGTTATAGAAAGTTATAGTGATGCTGCCACAGGTATAATGCAATTAGACAAAGACAAAAAAATGTCCATGACCGATGTAACATTAAATCCACAGATTGTTTTTTTAGGCGAAAAAAAGCCAACAAAAGAACAAATCGACAAAATACACCATCAAGCACATACACAATGCTTTATTGCGAATTCGGTTAAAACTAAAATACATATAAAATAAAAAACAACGGTAAGATGGGCCCCGCCCATCATAAACATAAGTAAACTCAAAAATTATGAATATTATAGACAAAATATGGCAAAGCCATATCGTAGAACAGAAACAAGGGCATCCTGCCATTTTAGCTATTGATTTTTGCCTTGTGCATGAGGTAACTTCTGCTCAGGCTTTTGATACTTTACGGATGAAAAATTTGCCTGTTTTTGATACCAAATCTTTACTGGCAACCGTTGATCACAGCATTCCAACACGCAAAAACCGTCATGAAATTTTTGATGAGATGGCAAAAGCGCAGGTACAAAAACTACGTGATAACACGAAAGAATTTAATGTTCCTTTCTATGATATGGATTCTGATCACCAAGGCATTGTGCATGTGGTGGGTCCTGAACTTGGCATTACCCAACCGGGCATGACCATAGTTTGTGGTGACTCACACACCGCCACTCATGGTGCTTTTGGTGCGATCGCCTTTGGCATTGGCACATCTACAGTTGGGCATGTGTTTGCTAGTGGTTGTTTGTTAATGAATAAGCCGAAAACCATGAAAGTTGAGTTTAATGGTCAGTTTTCATCTGGTGTTTCTGCTAAAGATGCCATTATGAAATTAATTGCGGATATTGGCATTGGTGGTGCTAATGGGCATATTATTGAGTACACTGGTTCTGCAGTTCAATCCATGAGCATGGAAGCACGCATGACTTTGTGCAATATGAGTATTGAATGCGGTGCAGTTGCCAGTTTAATCGCTCCTGATGAAACAACCTTTGCCTATCTCAAAGGCAAACACTATGCGCCAACTGATAAATGGGACGAAGCCGTTTCGTATTGGCTCAGCTTAAAAAGTGATGATGGGTGTTCTTATGACAAGACCATCGCGATTGATGTCAGTCATTTGCAGCCTATGGTTTCGTGGGGAACCAACCCACAACAAGCCATCGAAATTAATGACAACATACCCAACGGCAATGACGACATGTCACGTAATGCCTTAGATTATGTCAAACTTTCCATCAACCAACCGATTAAAGACACAAAACTTG
Source organism: Lysobacterales bacterium (assembly GCA_027083915.1). GTDB lineage: Bacteria > Pseudomonadota > Gammaproteobacteria > Xanthomonadales > Marinicellaceae > NORP309. Next base: position 1,518 of record JALWML010000514.1, read on the forward strand.
ATTGGGCTTTTGTTGGTTCATGCACTAACGGGCGTATTGAGGACATGCGGGTCACGGCAGCTATTTTAAAAAATAAGAAAATTGCCAAACATATCACCTTCTATGTGGTTCCAGGTTCTGAGCAAGTGATGGCTCAAGCCGAGAAAGAAGGCTTAATTGATATAATCAATGCCTCTGGAGCAGAGTTCCGCATGCCAGGTTGCTCCATGTGTCTGGGCATGAATGATGATAAAGTCCCTGCGGGTAGTCGTTGCATTTCATCCACCAACCGTAATTTTGTTGGGCGACAAGGCACAGGTAGTATTACCCACCTTGCATCGCCAGCTACAGTAGCAGCCAGTGCCATTGCCGGTAAGATTGTATCACCTATTGACTATTTCAACTCTGAAGGAGAAGTCGCATGAAAGCCATCACACATATAAAAGGTATCGCCATTCCAATGAATATCACCGATATTGATACAGACATTATCATTCCAGCACAATACCTCACCAGCACTTCGCAAACAGGTTATGGCGAACATGCCTTTGCGCGTTTAAGAGCAGAAAAAGACTTTGTACTGAATCAAGAAAAATACAAAGGGGCTCCTGTTTTATTAACAGGTTCTAATTTTGGTTGCGGTTCATCTCGTGAGCATGCTGTCTGGGCAATTAAAGAATTAGGCATTGATGCTATAATCGCACCGAGTTTTGCTGATATCTTCACTAACAATGCCAAGAAAAATGGATTACTTTTAATCCAACAACCGCAGGATGTCGTTGATAAATTGATGCAACAGGCAACTGATTCGAACCTAGAACTAACAATTGATATTGAAAAACAAACGATTAACACCGATGACTTAAGCCTAGAATTCACTTTAAATGACTTCTTTAAACACTGTTTAATCAAAGGCTTAGATGAATTGGATTATCTAATATCTCACAAAAGTCAGATTAAACTCTTTAAAAACCAACAAAAATTGGATACACTGTTTATTGAAAAGTCATCCGGTACTTAATAAATGTTTTTAAAAATCAAAAAATGAGTAAAATAATTGGTTGGTTATTTTATTTTTCATTGATTGCTTATGTGAGTACATTAAGTGCCCAAGATATTAGAGCTACTAACTGGGTAAAAGAACTCAACCCTTATT
>JALWML010000515.1 GCA_027083915.1 Lysobacterales bacterium
ATATGAACAATTAACTGGTAATACTTACCAAGTTCAAATTCCAGAATTGGCAACAGAAGTAGCAGAAATACTTTCTTCTGCTAATGAACAATGTGGTAGGTAATAAAAATCGTGAAAAATATAACACTATGCTATAATAAGCCTAGTGTTATTTATATTAGGAGAACAACATGACTATGACAAAAACACTTATTTTCGGACTATTAGGACTATCTGCATTATCTAATGCACAAGAACCTATACAACCGATAAAGCCCGCTGAAAATATTAATTTAGCAATGATGGAATTAGGTAAAAAGCTATATTTTGATCCACGACTTTCAAAGTCAGGTTTTATTTCGTGCAATTCTTGCCACAATTTAAGCATGGGTGGAACCGACAACCTACCAACATCCATTGGTCATAAGTGGAACCAAGGACCTATCAATGCACCAACTGTTTTGAATTCGAGCTTTAATATCGCTCAGTTTTGGGATGGTCGTGCCAAAGATTTAAAAGAACAAGCAGGAGGTCCTATTGCCAACCCAGGTGAAATGGCATCGACTCATGCACTGGCAACAAGTGTGGTCAAATCAATTCCTGGCTATGTTCAAGAATTTGAATTAGTCTTTGGTAAAGATAAAATTAATGTCGATAGCATGACCTCAGCCATTGCAGAATTTGAAAAAACCTTGGTGACACCACATTCTCCATTCGACCAATGGTTGCTTGGCGATAAAGATGCCATTTCTTCCAAAGAATTGGCTGGCTATGAACTATTTAAAAATAGTGGCTGTGTTGGTTGTCATAATGGTGCTGCTGTTGGCGGTTCGTCTTACCAAAAAATGGGCATAATTAAAAAATTCCAAACCAGCAATAAAGCCATAGGACTTGCTGGCGTGACTCACAAAGACAGCGATAAGTTTATGTTTAAAGTCCCAACACTTCGAAATATCGAATTAACCTATCCGTATTTTCACGACGGCTCAACGACTTCGCTTAATGAAGCGGTTAATATTATGGGCGAAATTCAATTAGGACGTAAATTTACAGAAGATGAAAGCGATAAGATTGTGGCTTTCTTAAAAACATTAACAGGTGATGCTCCATCATTTGATTTGCCAAAATTGCCACCATCCGTTGCCGAAACACCAAAACCAGAACCCTTCAAATAAGGAGAAATTTATGAAAAAATTAACACTACTTACACTAGCACTCGCATTCAATGCACTGGCATTAACGCCAGAGGCAGAAAAAGGCAAGGCAGCTATTGGTGCGTGTTTAGCTTGCCACAATGCCGAGCTATCTCCCGCACTAGCTCCGCCGTTTTATGGTGTGCAAAACAAGTACAAACAAGCTTTTAGCGATAAAGCCATGTTTGTACAAGCCATCAGCGATTGGGCAAAACACCCAAGTGAAGAAAATGCCTTAATGAAACGTCCCATACAAAAACTAGGTTTAATGCCAGCAATGCCATTACCTGATGAGATGTTGGCACAAATTAGCGCCTATTTGTACGAAGAAGAATTTGAACCACCTTGTACACATTGGGCAAATGATTTGAAAAATTCAACGGCATCTCAATCAAAAGGTCAAGGAAAGGGACAAAGAATGGGTCGAGGTCAAGGAAAGGGACAAGGTCACGGAAAAGGTATAGGTCAAGGCGGCAACCACGATGCCATGATTCAAATGAAATATAACCAATTATGTAAATAAAATCTTCTTCCCCAGAGCTACATCGTTCAGTTAATTAAATGGACTTTGTAGCTCACTTTAAACAATAGAGTTTTCTATAAACCAATCACTTTCGATTGGTTAGGGTACACTCATCTTTAAAAAAGGTAAAAATCATGAAAAACAAAATCCTAATAAGCCTAACAGTTGCAACATTAAGTATCACTGCTTGTAGTTCAAACTCACCTAAAAAACACGGTGGCATGCCCACTGAAGTTTTCGTTACCCATATTAAACCAGATGGAAGTAAAGTTTTTAATTATAGCCTCATTAAAAAAATGCCAAGCCAAGGACAAATGGGTAAAGGCAGAGGAAAAGGAGGTGGCATGCATGGTGGAGGTATGGGCGGAGGTATGAAAGGTGGCAAAAAACCTGATATGAGTAAAATGAAAGCCAAAATGGAGGAAAAAGCCAATAAAAAACTCAATTTAAAACTAGCCGAAACAGGTTATTGCCGAGAAGGCTTTATGGAGTTAGATAGTTTCTTTGAACGCGGTCACGTCACCATCAAAGGCGAATGCAATGAAACAGCAACAGTACAAGACAAAAAAACTTTTCCCAATAGTGAAGAATAAATAAATGCTCAAGTATTATTACTATGATGGACATTTACTTAAGCCTTACAACACCATATAACGTCATCCTCGCGAATGCGTGGATCTAGCATTTAGAATTCGATAACAGGCTTTATCTATGTTTTTTAATTATCGAGTATTGCTGGACTCCCTTTTTCAAGGGAGTGACAGAGTCTTAAACAAACGTTTTATTTAAATTCAATAAAATAGTACTTAAGTAATATTGCAATCTACAAAATAATAGTTTTTCAGATAACTTGTGATAGATGTAATTGATATTAGTGGTAACTTAATGGATGAAATGGCAAGATTAAATCAATCTTTTGGAATAGGGATTATAAACCTCAAAGCAAATCCTTTT
>JALWML010000516.1:0-963 GCA_027083915.1 Lysobacterales bacterium
CCGTTTTTTTAATTATTGCTTTAGGGTTGTTTTCAAAATCATCTCCCCGCTTTCACAAAATGTTACTCAATAACAAGTTCTTTGGCAAAGATTTAAAACAGTGGGAACAAAACAAAACCATGTCACTCTCTTCCAAAAAGAAAGCAACACTGGTGATTTTTATTTCTTTTGGTTTATCCATAGCAATTCTACATGGTCGCATTGGGTTGCAGTTGATGTTAGTTACCATTGCTGTAATTTTATTGCTTATTATTTGGCAAATTAAAGAGAGTTAAGATGAAAAATTGCGCTATACTGACTATGGATCTTTTGGATGAATTTGTTGTTTATGACAAATTATTAGATAAGCCATTAAATGATTTGGGTTGGGATGTTGAACACATCTCTTGGCATAAAAAGAGTGTTGATTGGAATCAATTTGATGCCGTTATCATTCGTTCAACCTGGGATTATCAAGATGATGCCGATGCTTTTATGCTGGTTCTGCAAGAAATTGAAGACTCATCCGCGACTCTTTTAAATTCATTAGCCATCGCACAATGGAATATCAATAAAAATTACTTACGCGAAGTAGAAAATAAGGGCGCAAAGATTATACCCACAATCTGGCTTGAGGCTTTTGATTTTGATTCGGTAGATAGCTACTTTGATTATTTTCAAACAAATCAAATTATCATTAAGCCGACTATTAGTGCAAATTCTGACAATACTTTTTGGCTTAAAAAAGAAACCTTTAATCAAGGCAAAAAACTATTAATCTCCTCATTAAGAAACCGTCAACTGATGGTACAACCTTTCGTTCCTGCTATTATTGAACAAGGCGAATACTCTCTTTTTTATTTTGCAGGTCACTACAGTCATTGCATTTTAAAAACACCTAAATCAGGTGATTTTCGTGTACAAGAAGAACACGGCGGACAATTACAAAGCATCACTCCTTGTAAAGAATTATTGACGGCTGCA
>JALWML010000516.1:973-2649 GCA_027083915.1 Lysobacterales bacterium
ACCTAGTGCAACACCAAGACGAGTACCAATTAATGGAAATCGAATTGATTGAGCCATCTTTATACTTCAATCTAGATGAAAAAGCAGCGTCTAAATTTGCCCTAGCTTTTGATAAGTGGATGGAAACTTAGCTATAAAAATCATTCGTTTAACTAAATATTAATACGCTCTAAGTTAAACTATATTACCCTAATCTTGATATAGAAGCGCAATAAATAGTGCAAGTAATAATGTGCATAAGAAATTATCAAAAACTAAATACACCTTATTGGTGATGAAGCTTTTTGCTGGTTTCTTAGGCATATTAAGGACTTGTGCTAGAATTGTGATTTCTAAATCGGGATTTGGGTATTATAAGAATTAACAAGTAAGGGAGTTTGGTGAAACTCTAGAGCTACCCCCGTAACGGTAATTGAGATGAATCTCATCAATCCGACACCTGCTTGTTAATGTTTATTGATCAATTTTGCGGCGGGCAAGATTACACGGAGTCTAAAATGAAAACAATTATAACAATTCTTGTCATGCTCTCAAGCATGCAATCTCACGGGGTTCATTTAAGCGAAGATGGTACAGGGCAAGTGCTGATTTTTCCTTATTACACAGTCAATAATGACTTTAATTCCTTACTGACAATCACCAATACAACAGAACAAGCCAAGGCCTTACGGGTACGATTTCGTGAAGCGGCAAATTCGCGTGAGGTGTTTACTTTTAATTTATATCTTGGTGCTAATGATGTGTGGACAACTGGATTAATAAAAATAGATGATACTGATGTTAAACTTATCACTTCAGATAATTCTTGTACCGTTCCAAATTTACACAATCAAACCAACCTTTTTAGTAAAAGCCATTTTACCAATGACATGCAAGATGCTTATGGTGATGATGACAACCGTTTATTTGAAGGATTTGTCGAAGTCATTGAAATGGGTGAATTAACAGGCAATAGCGAGCTTGCTGCAACACTTGTCGAACTTGGCACACCTCCTCCTTATAACTGTAGTGATTTAGTTAACGCTTGGGATGAAAATCACACCAATAACTATTGGGTACAAGATGCCAACACCGACTTATTACCACCTCGCGGTGGAATATCGGGAGATTTAACCTTGATTAGTGTTATTGATGGTATTGCTATGAATGCCAAGCCAACCGTTATTGAAAATTTTTCAAATGTAGTATTACATCATAATATTGACAATGATTCACCATCTTTGGCAGATAGCATGCTTAACTCACGCGTTTCCGACAACCAAGGGCGATATTATGATATGACCTGGGATAGTGGTATCAAGGCCCTTAGTTCTGTTTTAATGGTCTCATCATTTGATAATGAATACGAAGTAAATGCAGATTTTGGTGCTAACACCACTTGGATAACAACATTGCCAACAAAGCAGTATTTTACAGATCCTCTTTATGCAATTGACGCTCCTGTTGAACTATTTACTCAAATTATAGGGACAAACAATGATATGCAATACAATTGTGAATCATTTAGTATTGACGGTCTATACAATAGAGAAGAAGCACCTAGACCTCCTCCATTTCCTGGACAAATCACGACTTTACCTACCCAATTATGTTATGCTACTAATAGTACAATGATAAATTTTGAGTCTGTCGATAAAACTGAAGACTTATTTGAATCACAGTACAGAAATACTATT
>JALWML010000517.1 GCA_027083915.1 Lysobacterales bacterium
GAGGGTTGTCACCCACAAGCCTAGTACATAATTTCCAAGCAATAAATCGAGCGGTACCATAATGATTAGCAAGATAAGTTAAAATGTCAGTAACATCATTTTCACCACCATCAACACCAATACTGACATCAAGCACATTAATGGGGTTGGTAGCGTGTTCGTCATAATGTTGGTCAGCTCTAAATAAGAAATCACCAGTATCGGCAGAGCCACCTGTTCCATCGGCAATACTCCAGCCTGTTAAGGCGCGTGCAAATTGGAATACATCAATTTCGGTATAACCTGTGCGTTGTCCTTTGATATTATTGCCTAAAGTATTTGGATCTACAGCACCATAATAGTTTTCAATGGCTCCAAGCGTATGCAGTTCTAATACCTCTCGTGCATAGTTTTCATTGGGATTTGGCCAAGAGTTACGGTAATTGTCTAAGTAAAACAACATACTTGATGTTTTGGAATTAGCAAGTAACATGTCATAAAAATTACCAAAGATATGGGTTCTAATTTCTTTATCATAATGTGGCATCATGCTACGAATAACATCGCGGTTACCTTTGACATTAAAATGGTTAAACCAAAAATCATTTAATAATTCTCTAAGTTGCCACTGACTGTAGGTTGCTTTCAACACAAAAAGTCTCTCCATTTGCCATCGAGGTCGATTTTTTGTGCTGTATTCATTGGCTCCAGTGTAGGTGACGTAATCTGTCCACAACTGTGATGCTGTCTTATTGACCGTATCATAGGCGGAACCAGGAGCTAAAAACCCTGACATGCGTGTATCCACCTCTGTATCTGTCGGTGTTGGGTTAAGTTGGTTATCGACCCATAGACTCAAACGAGTGGCATCATCGCCAGCCAGTGCATTGAAAGCATCAATGTCACCAGGTCTGGGACCAAAGGCAGCTTTGTTATAGACTAATGCGGCTAGTGGTGGCGCGCTTACTGCGCCAAAAGTGGAAAATGGTGCTGGTTTTAATGTTTTTAATCCGCTAAATTGGGGAGGTATTGTATCGGCTTTTGCATTGCTGGTTAATCCAACTGTTAGAGCAGATGCACCGACTGCACCAGTTAAGGCAGTGGTACGAAGGAAGTTTCGTCGTGTAAAGTTGCTTTTAATTGTCATTGTAAAGACCTTGATGATTGATATTATGTGATGAGTGTATCGGTTAGTATTATTAATTTTTGTGACCTGTATTGTGTTTTTGCTTAATAAATTTGTTATTATCGACAAATAACAAAATTATAACTTTGTTACGGTAATATTATTGTATGAACTGTTATTAAAAGAGACCTTTGCATAACTCGTGGAACGAGTAAAAAAGTTGCAAAAAACTCCACTCTGCGTTAAAAAATTCGCAAATAGCGAGCTATTCGACTCATTTTTTGCCTTGATTGGAGCTTTTTTCATTCTTTTTTCCACCGTCCCAGAGTTATGCAAAGGTCTCTAAAATTAATTAGGAACCATTATGTTGAAAAAAATTGTCACACTAGCTGCTCTATCACTCTCTTTGAACACACAGGCTTTTTCTAGTGGAGCTGGTACTTGTGTGGTGGATGCGGACTATAATAGCATTACAGCGATGGCTGATCGTTTTAAAAACTTTAATCATGGCAGTTATACAGTTACACCTAATGTTTCGGAGTATCTTCCAGGGCAAGTGGTTGAATTAACATTAGCAGGACCTGAATTTACTGGTTTAATGTTTACCGTTGTAGATGAAAATGGTAATAATGTAGGCACTTTTGCCCCAGAGGCTAATTTTGTTCATGAATGCACTGGAGCAAATTCTACAAATCCACCTGCGGCAGCAGTCACGCATTTATCTTCCTTTGGAAATTTGACTTCTTATACCTTATTTTGGATTCCTCCAACTCAAAGTGTTGGAAAAGTCTATGTCTTAGGTTATGTGTTAAAAGGCCAACGTTTTAATACTGCTCAACAAGAATTTTTCCGCTTTGTTCGTGATGATAATTCTGCACTGAGCATTAACAGTGGCATTCTTTTTAGTAATGGATTTGAATAACTTAACTAATCGGTTTCAAAAACTCTTGCCAGTGGCTGTCATTTAACACAGTTGATATATTTCCTTGTCCATCAAAGATACTTTTGGCAAGTGCGTCTTTGTGTTTTTGCATTTTCTGGATGCGTTGTTCAACTGTTCCTTTGGTAATTAACTTATAAACAAAGACATTTTTATCTTGTCCTATGCGGTGAGCGCGATCAGAAGCTTGAGCTTCGGCTGCCGGATTCCACCACGGATCAAAGTGAATGACGGTATCCGCAGTGGTCAGGTTTATACCAGCACCACCGGCTTTTAGGCTGATTAAAAATACAGGGACATCACCTTCTTGAAAGTTTTGAATTAAAGCGCCACGTTTAGCCGCAGGTGTCTTACCAGTGAGCATTAAGCTCTGGATATTCATGGCTTTTAAATGTTCGGCAATGATGTCGAGCATTGAAGTAAAGGAAGAAAATAAAAGTATCTTGCGACCTTCTTCAATCATATTGGGAAAGACAGTAGTGAGCCAGTTAAGTTTAGCTGATTCGTAGGACGTATCAATTGATTCAATTTTAAGCAATGCAGGGTGACAACAAATTTGACGTAAGCGTAACAGTGCATTACCAATAATGATTTTA
>JALWML010000518.1 GCA_027083915.1 Lysobacterales bacterium
AAGTGCTGATAACGCAGTCCAAGGACGAATAGGCTTAGACCTTTCATAATAAAATCAAATAGGTGAATTCATAATATAAATTAGCTTGCCTATGATTTCACCCTGTTGGGACTACAAGAAATCCTCATCTCGGCATCAAATCATCTTGAGATAGAGGACTAACCCTACAATAATTTTCTTTGATATGAGAATTTCTTGTAGTCCTGAATTACGGTATTGTGTCGCAGGGTTAATATGGCGTACAACTAGCCATAAATAACAAAACTATTGGGATGGCGCGAGTGGTTGGCGATGGAGCGCTCAATTTTGAAATAGTCGATGTGGCAGTAGAACCCCAGCACCAAGGCAAAGGTTACGGTAGTTTACTCATGCAATACGTCATGAAATATATTAATGAAAATGCCACTAAAGGAGCATATATTACCTTAATGGCAGATGTTCCTGCATTATACAAAAAATTTGGCTTTAAGTTCTCAAGCCCTGAATGTGAAGGTATGTTTATACAAAAATAGGTTTATGTTCAAACCACTAAAATTATTTTAAAAATTCTCTTGAAAAAAATCACCTAAGCCATACATTAGTATCAACTTAAAAAACAAGCTGTTTTATTGGCTTGTCAACATTTATAAAAAATTATTTAGAGGTCAAAAAAATGGCAAAAATTATAGGTATAGATTTAGGAACAACTAACTCTTGCGTAGCAGTAATGGAAGGTGACGATGTTAAAGTCATTGAAAATGCTGAGGGCGATAGAACCACTCCTTCAATCATCGCGTATGCTGATGATAACGAAGTGTTAGTAGGTAAATCAGCCAAACGACAAGCGGTTACTAACCCAGAAAATACATTGTTCGCAATCAAACGTCTTATTGGACGTAAGTTTAGCGAGAAAGCAGTAAAGAAAGACATTGACTTGGTGCCTTACAAAATTATCGCAGCAGATAACGGTGATGCATGGGTTGAAGTCAAAGGTAAAAAATTAGCACCACAGGAAGTTTCAGCTCAAATTCTTCGCAAGATGAAGAAAACAGCAGAAGATTACTTGGGTGAAAAAGTATCAGCAGCAGTGATTACTGTTCCTGCATACTTTAATGATTCACAGCGTCAGGCGACTAAAGATGCAGGTAAAATTGCAGGTTTAGAAGTTAAACGTATTATTAATGAGCCAACAGCCGCGGCATTAGCCTATGGTATGGACAAAAAAGGTGGCGATAAGACAGTTGCAGTTTTTGATTTAGGTGGTGGTACTTTTGATGTGTCAATCATCGAGATTGCAGACATTGATGGAGAGCAACAATTTGAAGTTCTAGCAACTAATGGTGATACTTTCTTAGGTGGTGAGGATTTTGATGCGCGTGTAATTGATTACATTGTTGATGAATTCAAAAAAGACCAAGGAGTTGATCTTAAAAATGATCCAATGGCATTGCAACGCTTAAAAGAAGCGGCTGAAAATGCAAAAATCGAGTTATCATCTAGTGAGCAAACGGAAATTAATTTACCGTATGTAACAGCAGATGCTTCTGGTCCAAAACATTTAAATATGAAAATTACTCGTGCCAAATTAGAGTCTTTGGTTGCTGATTTAATCGAACGGACTATTGCTCCATGTAAAATTGCGGTAAAAGATGCTGGTTTAAGTTTGTCAGAAATTGATGATGTTATTTTGGTTGGTGGTCAAACACGTATGCCTAAAGTGCAATCAACTGTTGCTGATTATTTTGGAAAAGAACCACGTAAAGATGTTAACCCAGATGAAGCCGTTGCCATGGGCGCAGCGATTCAAGGTGGTGTATTATCAGGTGATGTTAAAGATGTCTTATTATTAGATGTCACACCATTGTCTCTAGGTATTGAGACTATGGGTGGTGTTATGACTAAACTGATTGATAAAAATACTACGATTCCTACTAAGGCATCACAAGTGTTTTCAACAGCAGAAGATAACCAATCAGCAGTAACAGTACATGTGTTACAAGGTGAACGTGAAATTGCTTCAGCAAATAAATCACTTGGTCGTTTTGATTTACAAGGCATTAACCCAGCTCCACGTGGTATGCCACAAATTGAAGTGGAATTTGATATTGACTCAAACGGTATTTTACACGTTTCAGCTAAAGATAAAGCCACAGGTAAAGAACAACGCATTGAAATCAAAGCCGGTTCTGGTTTAACGGATGAAGAAGTTGAGCAAATGGTTAAGGATGCTGAGTTGCATGCTGAGGAAGATAAAAAGTTCCAAGAAGTGGTTAAATCACGTAATGCAGCAGATGCTACCGTTCATCAAGCTAAAAAGTTGATTGAAGACAATAAAGATAGTATTGATGACGGCGAACGCGCTGACATTGAATCAGCTATCGGTAAAGTTGAAGAAGCCATGAAGGGTGATGATAAAGAAGCCATTGATGCAGCAAGTACAGCATTACAAACTGCTTTAGCGCCAGTCATGCAAAAAGCTCAAGCGGCACAACAAGCAGGTGCGGCTCAAGGTGAAGCTCCAACTCAAGATGCGGATGCTGACGATGATGATGTGGTAGATGCTGAATTTGAAGAAGTCAATGATGACAAGTAAGAACTTTCATTAAGTTGTTATCATAATGTAAAGCCCTTAATTTCGATTAAGGGCTTTTTGTGTATCTAG
>JALWML010000519.1 GCA_027083915.1 Lysobacterales bacterium
TTTTGCAGTGTATCTGTTGCTGGTGAGGTTGCTTGCACAATAAACCACTTATCCATGACCAATGCATTATTTTGCCACTTCTCAAAGAAATCGTGAAGCAAATCTTGGTATCCATCTGCCTGATGGTGAACATATAGACTCAGTGCTACCAAACTATCGGTCATGTTGTTTGCTTCATAATATTGCTTTTTACACAAACGCACTATGTCTGGGTTATTGGTGTGCATTAGGTAACTTAAACAGGTATTCTTCAAGCTTCGTTTTGCCACATCCTCCGAGACCACTTGGTATTCACCTGTTACAAAGTTTTGGTTGTATATGGATAAAAACTCCACTTCCAAAGCTTCGGCTAAAGATTGCTTAATAAACTCTCTGGCTTGGTGCAAATAATTCACCTTAATATCTTCCATTGACACCATTAATGTTTTTAAATCAGGCAATGATAAAGCTTCTGCTAGTAAAGCTGGGTCAGTATTGCCATCGGTTAATACCTTGCTGATGGCGACAACAAAAAACGGTGGGCACGATGGTTCTTCACCTTTACACAGTGCATCATAGGCATCTTTAATGACTTGACTTGAAATAATTTGTGCTGCATCCCATCGGTTATAAGAATCTGTGTCAAAAGCCATAAGCTTTAATAAGTCATTATTATCCCGTTTATGTTTCACAATAACGGGAGCCGAAAATCCTCTAAACAATGAAGCAATAGGACGAGAATTAATGTTGTCAAAGACGAATTCTTGCTCTAATTCTTTAATTTCATAAACTTTTTCCGTTAATCCTGATTCATCCAAATCTAACTGATTGCCTTCTTTATCAAACAAAGCAGTACGCATAGGGATAACCATGGCTTGATAATCTTTCTTTTTGGTGTTTTTTGGATGCTTCTGTTTGATTTTCAAAGTAAATTGATTCGTCTTTTCATTATAGCTTTCTTTAACACTTACTCGTGGTGTGCCATTTTGAGAGTACCATAAACCAAATTGATCCAAACTCACTTGATTGGCATCCGCCATTGCTTTTCTAAAGTCATCGCAAGTCACCGCTTGACCATCATGGCGTTCAAAATATAAGTCCATGCCTTTTCTAAAACCATCTCTGCCGAGCAAAGTTTCATACATGCGTACCACTTGAGCGCCTTTTTCATAGACGGTCAAAGTGTAAAAATTATTAATTTCAATAAAAGAGTCTGGTCGAATTGGGTGTGACATTGGACCTGCATCTTCGGTGAATTGAAAAGCTTTTAATACACGCACATCTTCAATGCGTTTGACTGCTGCCGATTGCATGTCTGAGGTAAATTCTTGGTCACGGTAAACCGTTAAACCTTCTTTTAAACTCAACTGAAACCAATCTTGACAAGTCACTCTATTGCCAGTCCAGTTGTGGAAATATTCATGCCCAATAACCGCTTCAACACCTATAAAATCAGAGTCTGTTGCGGTTTCAGGTCGTGCTAAAACATATTTAGAATTAAAGATATTTAAGCCTTTATTTTCCATAGCACCCATGTTGAAATCATTGGTGGCAACAATATTGTACTGCGACAAATCATAAGCTAAACCAAAACGCTGTTCATCCCATTTCATTGAGCGTTTAAGTGAGTCCATTGCGTACTGACAAGAATCGAGGTTCTCTTTTTCGACATAAATACGTAAATTAACATCTTTGCCTTCACTGGTGGTATAGTCTTCTTCAATATATGATAGCTCGCCTGCTACAATTGCAAATAAATAGCTAGGCTTCGGAATTGGATCTGACCAACGAGCATAGTGTTTGCCATTTTTTAAATTCCCTGCGTTAACTAAATTGCCATTGGATAAAAGCACAGGGTATTTTTCTTTATCAGCAATCAAAGTGACTTCAAAAGGAGCCATCACATCTGGACGATCAGGATAATAAGTGATTTTTCTAAAACCTTCTGCCTCGCACTGTGTTAAGAAAAAATCTCCTGACTGATATAAACCTTCAAGGGCTGTGTTTTTACTTGGATAAATTTTATTTTCGACTTGTAACTCAAATTTTTCAGGTGTGTTTTCAATAGTTAAAGATTCATCATCAATAACATAATCTGATTTATCCAGCTCTTTACCGTCAATAGATATTTTCATCAAATCAATATCAACACCATTTAAAACCAAGGTTTTTTGATTTGATGAATTGTGTTTAAAGTTTATTTTTGATCTCACCATAGTAAATGATGGTTCAATCAAAAAACCCAACGAAACCGATTGAACCCAATAATTGGGTTGTTGGTAATCTTTACGGAAAATAACCTGATTTTGTTCTGATTTCATAGCACTTTATATTAATTGATAACAAGACTCGTATTATACCTTATTTTATGAACTGAAACTGAATGTGAGGCATGTGAAATTTGACAAAAGAGCAAAAGTCTATGTATCATTGAGTAACCAACTAATAAATAGGAAAAAATTATGACTAAAATACTACTACTATTAACCCTTGGCACTTTTAATGTTTTTTCATCACCTTTTGTCAAACCATCAGAGCCACACGGTTTGTTGGTTTTTAGTGTTAGCCATGCCTCTCAAGATGTTTTTCCCGTATCGCTTTATTCTATTGATGGCAAACAAGTCATAACAAGAAAAAATGCCGTGTGGTTATCTCCGGGCA
>JALWML010000520.1 GCA_027083915.1 Lysobacterales bacterium
GTCTTAATGATTCAATTGTACGTGCGAGATCACTCAAAACAATTATAGGTCAACCCTTTAAAAACAAACCTCAAATTAGACCAGATATGGATGCGATTTTTATTTTGGCAAAAGCTAAAAATGCTCGATTAATGAAACCACAACTGAAATTTTTTCAAGCTAAAGATGTTCCTGTTTACGCGACTTCTCAGGTTCAACCAAGCAAGAATAATCCAGAGTTGGATAAGGATTTGAATGGAATTCGATTTTGCCAGTCACGTTTTGTTGTTGCGCCTCAAAGTTTGCAAGATGTTTTGGATTTTGATGTTGATAAAGTCAAAAGCAATAAAAAGTACTTTGCTTTTGGTTATGATGCCGTTTCATTAATTCCTCGATTAGAGTGGATGCAAACAATGCAATCACAAAAAATAGAAGGTTTGAGTGGCTTTCTGACTGTAGATGGCGAAGGAAAAGTGCATCGTGAGTTAGCATGGTCAGAATATAAAAGAGGTGTTCCTGTGCTACTGCCTGATCTTGTTACTGTTGAAAGTCAGTCAAAAGAGACGGAATAAGAACTCATGCGAATCTTTGGCGACTATTGGGAGGGCGTTGCTTTAGATTATTTGAAAAAGCATAAATTAAAAAAAATTCAGCGCAATTTCAACTGTAAAGCAGGGGAAATCGATTTAATCATGACAGATAACGATTTCTTAATCTTTGTTGAAGTAAAATACCGTAAAAATGATGATTGGGTTTCGGCTGCACAAGCAGTGACCAGAGCTAAACAAAAAAGAATCATCAAAGCTGCACAGATGTTTTTATTGAAAAATAAAAAGTTTCAAAAATGGAACGCTCGCTTTGATGTTGTGTCTATACAAGGCAACAAGAAGAATCCAGAAATTGACTGGATTGAAGGTGCCTTTTATTAACCCGTTAACAATTAAAGTGAATAATATGAAAAAATTTATAATAACTCTAGGTCTTGTGAGTCTAATCTTTCTCAGTGCGTGTACCCCCGTTGTTGTTGGAGGCGCTGTTGTTTCAGGTATAACAGTTGCCAATGATAGACGTTCAGCGGGTCAAGTCATTGACGATAAAATAATTTCAGCGCAAGTAAGAAAGGAAATTCACAAAGCCATTAAAAATGATAAGCATATTAAAGTCATGACTTATAATGGTGTGGTTTTATTGGCAGGAGAAGCAGAAAACCAGGCAGATAAAATCAAAGCAGAGGATGCAGCAGCAGAACGAAATGGAGTGGTCCGTGTAATAAATGAGTTAAAAGAATCAATACCGACTAATATCAAACGCAGAACTAAAGACTCTTACATTACTTCAAAAGCAAAATCAGCATTGCTAACTGTTAAACTTGAGGGTTTTAACCCAACACGTGTACGCATCATGACAACACGTGGTGTTGTTTATTTGATGGGGAAAGTCACCAAACAAGAAGCAGAAGATGTTGTGGAAAAAATTCGAAATCTGCGAGGTGTTAAACGTGTGGTAAAAGTATTTGAGTATATTTAAAACAGGTATTAGGTATCAGGTTTCAGGTATATAAAAATCTATTTCCTGTCACCTGATACCTGTTACCTGTCCTCTATAACTTATTTCCCTAACATTCTTTTAAGAGTATCATCTTTATCAATTAGGTGGTGTTTCCATGCACCAATGATATGCAAGGCGATTGCAATCATCATAACTGTCCCTAATATTTCATGGGTTTCATGACCTAATTCTGCTAGGGTTGGATTTAGGGCTATAGCTTTCCCAGCCGCATCATAGTTTGATGCCAATAGTTCGAAACCAAAAACTGAAATACCGTGACCGCCTGCTCCGCTCATCATCATGCCTGAGATTGGAAATAACAAAGTACCAATGAGTAGCGTCCAATGAATGATTTTAGATAAAATAATTTCGTGTTTAGCATATTGGCTTACCGGTTCGGGCCAACCACGCATCAAACGTCTAATTACACGGTAAAGGATAAATACAAACAGTATTATTCCAACCGATTTATGAATTGGGTATAAATCCCATACTTCATTTTCGGACATATAAAGTCCAACTGCAATTAACGCAATTATAGTTAAGCCAATAAACCAGTGCAAAAAGATTGTCATGCCTGTAAATTTTTGAGTATTTTTATTCATTTCTCTGTCCTAAATTCAACTTCTAGGAATTATAGCACATAAAAAAAGCCATGATGACTATCCATCACGGCTTTTTATCGACTTTAGATTGTTGTCGCTTAGCTTTTTTGTTTAGTTTTAAAGTAAACAACAGAGGCTAAAGATAGCATCAATAATAACAAAGCAAACTGACTCAAGCTTGGAACCATAAATGGAATAAAGAATGCTGTTGGGCCAGGTGCTGTTGGAGAATCAGAGTTTGCAGATGACTCATTAACATTATCACCGTCATTATCATAAGAAACAGTAGCGGTGTTTTCAATTGTTCCTGCTGCACCCGAATTGATTTGAGCAACAATACTTACCGTTACAGTTGCACCAGCGGCTACTGAACTATTCCAAGAAACCACATTACCAACATTACTAACAGTACCAGAAGTCGCTGAAGCACTAACAAATACCATTGAAGAAGGCAGTGTATCTGTCATCTCATCACCAGCATTGTCGTTTTGTGGGTTAGGA
>JALWML010000521.1 GCA_027083915.1 Lysobacterales bacterium
TTTAAAACAACAAAATCTCGTGTTGTGGTATGTTCCACAAATAAAAAATAACGGCACACCTGGAGAAGAATATTGTTGGGCAGATACTCGCGTAGAAAATGGTATTAAAAATATAAAAGTATGGCCATGTTATGCAGGGCCCATGTTTATTCCAACAGATTTATGAAAAAAATACTTTCCATATTAGTCTTGCTAGCTCTTAGTGTTGGTTCGTTTTTTGTTTGGCAACAAGAAAACAAAGCCACAAACAAAACTGTCCATAGCTTACCGCCACAATTTAAACTTGGTGTAGTCAGTAATTGTCGTCAAATTCCACAATTCATCAAGCAACTTAACATGCGTCAACCAGCTATCGACTCCAAACAACAAGATCATAACGGTGGCTTGTTGATTCGCGACATGTCCAACAATACAACATGGCAGGATAAATCATGGACAAAATCAGGTTATTTAGCCGCTTTTGAGCGCGATAACAAAGGCAATATGTACGTTGCTCCATTGCCTTATGTGAGTTTAACACTCAACCCTCCTGAGAAACAAAACCAACTTTATAAGATTGACACCAAATCAGCAAAAATGGATTTGTTTTTAAAAATGCCATCGCCAGAAGTTCCTAACAATAAAAATCCCTTTGGAACCATGGGGCTTTTTTATGACTGTGACACCAATTCACTTTATGTCACTTCTGTTGCAGGCTCTCTACCAAAACAGGAAAAAGGTGTCATTTACCAAATTGACTTGAATACCAATAAAGTCGTTTCACAATTAAACAATGTTGATGCCATTGGTGTTGGCGTTTTCAATACGTTAAAAGGAAAAAAACTGTATTTTGGATCTGCTCGCAAACCCCATATTTATTCAATCTATTTGGATGAAAAAGGTCATTTTGTTGGCGAAAAGAAATATGAATTATCCTTATCCGAAATTCAAGGTGGCAATACAACTGTTGCTAAAAAGTTTGTCTTTAGCCGAAGCAATAATAAATTTATCATGACGGTTAAAGAGACTGAGTTTGGTTTTCGTTTATTGGCAGAAAATAACCTTAACAAGAAGAAATACCATTTCCAATACCGTATTGCTGATGACAAATGGATATTCTTAACAGCTGAGAATGATTAGATTAATTTCAGCAATTTTAGTCCTTCTATTGTGCTCTTGTGCTAATCAAAAGGCGCAACAAATTGCACAAGGCGACAAACTCTTTCATTCTGTTCATTTGGGTAAAAATAACGTAATTGGTTGTATTTCTTGCCACACCTTAAAACCCGATGTAACGACGGTTGGCCCGAGCTTATATGCCTTAAACTTACGAGCAGAACATTTGATTTCAGGACTAACAGCCGAACAATACATCAAACAATCCATCATTAATCCCGATGCCTATATTGTCAGTGGCTATTCTCCTGCGGTTATGTTTGCTCATTACCAAGATGAATTATCCGATGATGAGATAAATGCCATTATTGCGTATTTAATGAGTCTGAAATAATACTCGCTAGGCACTTAATGTGTTGCTCTGAATCATTCAAAGCAGGAATATAGCTATACTTTTGACCTCCTGAAGAAAGAAAATAGTCCTTATTCTCATTCTCAATTTCTTCTAATGTTTCCAAACAATCCGATGCAAATCCTGGGCAAACAACTTGCACATCTTTAATGCCTTGAGCAGGTAATGATTTTAAAGTTGCATCTAAATAAGGTTTAATCCATTCTAGTTTGCCAAATATGGATTGGTAACAAATCATGTACTCATCAGAGTTTAACTGCAAAGACTTGACCAATAACTCTGCCGTTTTTTGGCATTGTTGGGGATAAATATCACCATTGTCTACGTAAATTTTTGGAATGCCATGAAAAGATATAATTAACTTCTGTGGTTTTCCATAAATTTTTTGGTGTGCTAAAACACTTGTTTTTAAAGCCTGAATATAAAGAGGATTATCATGGTAATCCCTGATAAATTTTATCTTTGGTATGTCGGCTTCAGACTTTTCTAAACGATGAATTTCATCAAAAGTTGATTCAGTCGTTGTCCGTGAATACTGCGGATATAGCGGAAAGACAATAATTTCATCCACCCCTTTTTGCATCAGTTCTTTAACACCACTGTCAATCGAAGGAGAACCGTATCGCATAGCTACTGCAAATTCCAATGAACTGTCCCTAAAATTTTCCCTCAATGCTTTTAATTGTTTTTGGCTAATGTCCACTAATGGTGCACCTTGACCAAATTTGTTCCAAATTGATTGGTACAACTTGGCTGATTTTTTTGGTCTGGTATTGAGAATAACAACATTTAAAATCAACCACCACGCCACGCGCCCAACAACAGGTTGAATAACACGTTTATCACTCAAAAACTGTTTGAGATAGCTTCGCAAAGCCTTTTTTGTTGGGGCATCAGGCGAACCAAGATTGCTAATGAGTACACCAATTTTTTTGCTCTTTACCATTTATTTTATCAAACCCATAGATTCAAGTTTAAGTATGATTTTTTGCGCTGCCTCTGCTGGTTGTAGAAACTCCGTATCAATGACAACCTCTGGATTCATTGGTGCTTCATAGGGGTCACTAATACCCGTAAACTCTTTAATTAAACCAGCCCGTGCTTTTGCATAAAGGCCTTTT
>JALWML010000522.1 GCA_027083915.1 Lysobacterales bacterium
CTCTTGAATGGTGCGTGAAAAACCTTTCAAATCAAATGTCACCAATGATTTCCATGTTTTACCAAAATCTGTGGTTTTGTAAATATAGGGGCGATAATCATTAGCTGTGTGTCCATCAAATACTGCATAAGCAGTGGCCTTATCGTGAGTACTGGCTTCGATATGGTAAACCCATGTATTTTTAGGTAAATCGGGAATATTTTTAACCACATTTTTCCATTTCTTGCCACCATTACGTGTCACTTGTACTTGACCATCATCTGTTCCAACCCAAATGATTTTTTCATCCAATGGTGACTCGGCAATGGTGAATATTGTTTCGTAATTTTCAGCTCCAGAGTTGTCTTGCGATAAACCACCTGATTGTTCTTGATTAAGTTTTGATGGATCATTAGTGGTTAAATCTCCTGAAATTTTATTCCAAGTGTCTCCCATGTCTTCAGAACGGTAAAGGAATTGACTGCCCATGTATAATCTGTCAGGCTTGTTTGGGCTGGTTGCAATCGGTGCATTCCAGTTAAAACGTAATTTAGGGTCGCCTTTTTCTGGTAAGGGTTGAATAGTTTTAACTTCATCACGATTGATATCATAACGCCAGACATTTTCTGCCCCTTGCATTTCAGAATAAACAATACGTTTTGTTGGGTGACTTAAGACTCGAAAGCCATCACCATAACCGATACTGTTCCAATCGCGTGCTTCAATACCGCCAGGAGAATATGAAGGACCATACCAAGATCCATTGTCTTGCAATCCGCCATATACATTGTAAGGAGACTCATTATCTACACTGACACTGTAAAATTGAGACAAGGGCAAATTACTGACTATTTCCATTGTTGTGGCACCATCCCAACTGCGGTATAAACCACCATCGGTAGCAACATACATGCGATCAGAGTCATCTAAATCAAACAAGATATCATGAATATCACCATGCATTCGACCTAAGTTTTTAAAAGTTTTTCCACCATCTCGGCTTATTGAACCTTGCAATCCAGCTTTGACAATCACATCTGGGTTACGTGGGTCTATAACAATACGTGAAAAATAAAAGGGTCGAACCACTAAACCAAAATCAGCATTTAAATGTTTCCAGTTTTTACCCGCATCATCTGAACGGTATAGTCCATTTTGCGCTTTGTCTTCAGTTTCTAAAACGGAATAAATAATATTACTGTCAGAAGGAGCAACAGCTACGGCTATGCGACCAAGTTTACCAGCAGGGAAGCCTTTGTGAATTTTATTCCATGTTTTACCTGCATCTGTGGATTTGTAAAGAGCACTGTTTTCACCACCAGAATTAAATGACCAAGCTGTTCGGCGAAATTCCCACATGGAGGCATAAAGAATATTGGGGTTGTTAGGATCCATGATTAAATCTGAACACCCTACACCTGGATTCACGTAAAGAATTTTTTCCCAAGTTAAACCATTATCTACTGTTTTATAAACGCCACGTTCTTCGTTATCGCCCCATAAGGCACCAAGAACGCCAACATAGACTTCTTTGGTATTGTTTGGGTTGATTTCTATGCTACTGATGCGTTCTGAATTATCAAAACCAACGATTTTCCAGTTGACACCACCATCATCTGAGCGAAATAAACCATCGCCAGTTGACACCGAGTTTCGAGTCCACGTTTCACCCGTTCCGACCCAAATGGTTCGATCAGGTTGAACAGGGTCAACTGCAATGACACCAATGGATTGCACTTGATCATCAAATATGGGTTCAAAAGTTGCCCCGCCATTTTGTGAGCGCCAAACACCACCACCTGCTGCACCAACATAAATGATGCGGTTATTAGTTGGATGTGCTTCTAAATCATTGATACGACCACTCATGAGAGCAGGACCGATTTGCCTGGCTTTCATGTCACCAAAAAGAGCTTTACCTTTTAATGTGAGCTCAGCTGAAATCACGGTATTGGCCAGCGTAATACTAGCCAATAAAGTGAGCGAAATCAGTTTTTTCTTTATGCTTTTTATGTTCATAATCCCCTCGGTTTTTATTATTTAGATGCGGCTTTGGCTGGTTTTTTTGTTTTAGTTTCAGCTTTTTTTTCAACCACAGGAAAATCAAATTCAGCATTGTCAACTGTTGGATTGAGCTCAACTTTCTTGATGACCATTGACATACTAGGGCCATCTTTCAAGCCTTGTGTCATTGAAAAAGGGAAATATAAGCCATCGACTTCTTGGTAGTCACTTAACTTAGATTCGCCAATTTTTCCTTTCATTGGACCTTCTTTAATTTCTGATTCAGTTGAAATAGGCACCAAAGCATCAACGTCAAAATAATAATAACTAATATCATCGACTTTTTTACCATCAACTGTTTTTTGTTCACGGGTTAATTTTAGTTTATAAGTTGGCGAACCTTCTTTTTCCTCAGTACCTAAGAATTCTAATTGATAACCTTTTTCTTTGTAGTTAAAAAGTGGAAAGGGAAAATCATTCATTTCAAGTTTTTGATTTTCAGTTGATTCCGCATCCGCTTTTTCGGCTTGCATGGTTAAAAAATTGGTATTCCACATGGTTTCGCCATTAAATACACCTTGTTTGATTTGTTTACCTTGAAAACTAAATTGTACATATTGGCGTCCATCGCTTAAGC
>JALWML010000523.1 GCA_027083915.1 Lysobacterales bacterium
CATAATTCACCCAAATAATTTAATAAAACGAATTTACCCTGATGCCCAATAAAGCTTTTTAAATCAGTATAACTGAAGCACTTATTTTTATCATAATGTGCATGTCCGAGAGTTGTAGCAATATAGTTTTCTTCCTTATTGAGGTCAAATAAATCAAAAACTATTCCTGCTTTATTACTTTTCCTGCTATTTTTTCTTGAAACAGCAGGATAGGTAAAACCATAAGACTTTTCTGTATGGTTATCTTTAAATACTATCCAATTGGGCTCACGTTGAGCAGCAATTGATGCTTGAGCAAATACTTTTGCGGCTGCTAAATTTGCTAAATCATCGGTTAAGTATCTCGAAGTTGAAAAAACTTGACCAGCTTTACTGTCTAGAAAATCAAGATAGTCACTTGCTTTCTGAGAACAATTCTTATGCAAACATTGATATAATTCAAGGTCTTCCTTAGCACTTAAATCTGTAAAGTTAATAAATAAATAAATAAAAATAAAATAATGATGTCTTTTCATTTCTAACGTCAGCTGTTAATTTCACTAATAGTAATATATTTTTAAATTATTTGTCCTCTTTTTCTGATAATAAACGTATATATAAGTAGCATTAAGAATAACAAGTTCCTTAAAACACTCTCTCATACCTGTGTTTTGACTACTGTTCAGGAAAGGCGCTGTTTTTCTTAATGCTTTATTATTTTTTTGACACCGTTCTCAAAAAAAAATCGTATTCATTCACATAAGATAAATTCATTAGCCGATAAAATGCACATATTAACCATGATATTTGATTAATTTAACGACAATGTTTATGATTAACTTTTTACTCAACTGGATACATTAATGACAACTGTTCTTACGGGAATTACCACAACTGGCACACCTCACCTTGGAAATTACGTGGGCGCAATAAAGCCTGCCATTCAAAAAAGCCAATCAATAAATTATGATAGTTATTTTTTCTTAGCCGATTTACATGCCTTAATAAAATGCTGGGAACCCGATAGAATTGCACAATCCACCAAAGAAATCGCTGCCACCTGGTTAGCATTAGGTTTAGACACGGACAAAGCGATGTTTTATCGCCAATCGGATATTCCTGAAATTCCAGAACTCACATGGTTACTGACATGCATGTGTTCAAAAGGTTTAATGAACCGCTCTCATGCTTACAAAGCCTTAGTGCAAGAAAATTTAGATACGGGCACAAATGACCCAGATAAAGGCATCACCATGGGCTTGTTTTCCTATCCTGTATTAATGACTGCCGACATCTTAATGTTTAACGCTGATGAAGTGCCTGTTGGCAAAGACCAAACACAACATCTGGAAATGGCACGCGATATTGCCGCTCGTTTCAACCACCATTTTGGCGAACATTTTGTTATGCCACAAACCATTGTTGCCGATGACCAAGCAGTTCTACCTGGGCTTGATGGTCGCAAAATGAGCAAAAGCTATAACAACACTATTCCTTTATGGTTGCCTGAAAAGAAATTGCGCAAGCACATCATGAAGATTAAGACCAACTTACTCGAACCGGGCGAGGCAAAAGACCCTAATGATTCATTTGTGTTTGATATTTACAAAGCCTTTGCCACAAAAGAACAAACCAAAGCATTTGCACAAAAATTTGCTGAAGGCATTGCTTGGGGCGCTGCCAAACAAGAGTTGTTTGAACTCATCAACAATGAACTAGCGCAGCCAAGAGAGCGTTACAATGAACTCATGGAACAACCAGAACAGATTGAACAAGAATTATTAAAAGGTGCGATGAAAGCACGAAAGTTTTCAGTACCTTTTTTGAAAAAACTGAAAAAAGCCGTAGGGATTCGCCCTATTGCATAATATTTAAATATTTAAAAGGGGTCAGTACCCTTTAACACCAGCACATGCAGGTTACAAATAAAAGAGGAGATAAAGGGTACTGACCCCTTTTAGAGGATAAATTATGATAGATTTTAACTTAAAAGATGTATTTAGAGCGTTATGGAAAACCAAAGAGTTTATGCTCTTTCGCTTTCTGATATATTTTGGAATTACCATTGCCTATATTGTAGGTACTGGAGCTGGAGCTGGAGTCGGTAATTTAATCGGTTCGGTTGCTGGTAATAAAGAAGCAGGACTTTTTTATGGTGTGATTGGTGGCTTTGGCATAGTATCTGGCGTACTGTATTATGTACGAGAATATTTACTTTATATGGTCAAAGCGGGGCATATTGCTGTTATTATGAAGCACTTAGATGGTGAAGAAATTCCATCAGGCAAAGGTCAAATTGCTTATGCTCAAAGCATTGTTAAAGAGCGTTTTAAAGAGGCTTCCGTACTGTTTGCTGTCGACCAAATCATTAAAAAAGTGGTGAAATTCATCACAGGTATGTTTGAAGGTATTATGCGCTTCTTACCATTCATTCCACAACCGATTGTTAAATTCATCAGTGCTGTGGTTAAAAACTCCATGACTTATGTTGATGAGATTATTTTAGCTTACAACATTAAAAATGAAATCGACAACCCTTGGGAAGGCTCTAAAACAGCTATCGTTTTATACGCGCAAAACTACAAAAAATTCCTAAAAAATGCCGTATTCGTCACTTTGATTAGCTGGGTATT
>JALWML010000524.1 GCA_027083915.1 Lysobacterales bacterium
TGTGAAATCTGCTGCAGCGGCAGCAGAATCTCGCGGTAAAGCAGGCATGTATGCGGTGGTCAATACTCGTTCATCCATGGATCCATTTTTGACTTATTCGGATGAACGTGAACTACGCAAAAAAGTTTGGGAAAATTATTATTCACGTGGTGATAATGGCGATGAATATGACAATAATACCAATATCACTAAAATATTACAACTGCGTAAAGCAAAGGTGAATTTACTTGGTTTTGATAATTATGCTCAGTGGCGTTTACAAAATCGCATGGCAAAGACTCCTGAAAATGCTTTAGGTTTACTCAAAGCTGTTTGGCCAGCTGCCATTGCACGTGTTGGTGAAGAAGTCGCTGATATGCAAGTGATTGCCAATAAAGATAATGTCACAATCAAACCATGGGATTACCGTTATTATGCTGAAAAAGTTCGCAAAGATAAATACGATTTGGATTCAAATGAAGTCAAACAGTATTTAGAACTGGAAAACCTCACTAATGCTTTGCATTATGTCGCAGGACGTTTGTTTAATTTTAAATTTACCCCATTACCTGAAGGTGAAGTCAGTGTATATCACCCCGATGTAAAGGTTTGGAAGGTTACTGATAAAACCACCAATAAATTAATAGGCTTATGGTATCTTGATCCTTATGCACGCAAAGGCAAGCGCTCTGGTGCGTGGGCAAATACATTTCGATCACACACTACTTTCGAAGGTGAAAAAACAGTCTTGTCGACCAATAATGCTAACTATGTCAAACCAGCTGCTGGTAGCAAAACTTTGATTTCATGGGATGATGCTGAAACACTTTTCCATGAATTTGGTCATGCACTGCATTTTTTATCCTCTAATGTACGTTATCCAACCCTAAATGGTGGCGTGCGTGATTATACCGAGTTCCAATCGCAATTATTAGAACGTTGGTTATCAACAGACGAAGTGATTAACCGTTACCTTAAGCATTACCAAACAGGTGAGGCGATTCCAAAAGAGCTTGTTGCAAAAATTAAAAAAGCCGCCACTTTCAACCAAGGTTTTGCCACCACCGAATATTTAGCTTCCGCTTTGATGGATATGGAGTTGCATTTAGCTGACCCAACAAATCTTGATCCTGATAAATTTGAACGTGAAACTTTAGCCAAACTTCACATGCCAAAAGAATTACCTATGCGTCACCGCACACCACAATTTGGGCATGTGTTTTCAGGTGAAGGTTATGCCACTGCTTATTATGGTTATTTATGGGCAGATGTATTAACAGCTGATGCGGCGGAAGCATTCGCCGAAGCACCTGGTGGGTTTTATGATAAAGAATTGGCAGCAAAATTAGTTAAGTACTTGTTTGCTCCACGTAACTCAATCGACCCAGCAGAAGCTTTTCGATTATTTAGAGGACGCGATGCTAAAATTGATGCCTTGATGCGGGATAGAGGTTTTCCAGTTCCTAAATAATCACAAAAAAAGTATTGTTTATACAGCCCATCAAAAGCAAATAGACTTTTGATGGGTTTTTTTATATTTAGCTCTTGACCCTAACATCGTGTTATCCTTTATAGTTCGTCCTGTGAACCAAATTAGAGAAATTTAAATGTTCAAGATAAAGCAATTTGCCGAGTAAAAGGTGTGAGTATTCGTATGTTACGGCATTATGACAAGATTGGATTATTGGTTCCTGAAAATATCAATAAATTCAACGGCTATCGCTATTATGGTGAGAAAAACCTTGCCACCATGCAACAGGTACTTTTTTTTAAAGAGTTAGATTTTTCTTTACAAGAGATTAAGAGAATAATTAATGCTAAAGATTTCAAACCGCTTGATGCATTAAACATGCAAAGAAATTTACTTAATCTTAAAAAACAGCGCCTAGAAAACATGGTGAGTTTTATTGATAAATTATTAAGCAATAAAAACACAGGAGAATTTAACATGAGCAAACAACTCAACAATGCCATGAATAATGATGCATTTAACAAACAGAAAATCAAATACGCCAAAGAAGCTAAAGATAAATGGGGCAATACGGATAGTTATAAACAATCACAAAAACGCAAGGCAAAATACACAAAACAAGACATTGCCGCTATCAATGCCAAACAAGAAAAGATATACCAAGACTTAGCCCAATTAATGCCACTAGGCGTTAACGATAAAAAAGTCCAAAGCCTTGTACATGATGCGCGAATGTTAATCAATGACAATTGGTACAAGTGCAGTAAAGAGCAGTTTGCCGCACTTGGAAATATGTATGTTAGTGATGCACGTTTTAAAGCAAATATTGATAAACACGGTGATGGCTTAGCAAAGTTTTTAAACCAAGCGATTCGGGTTTATGTTGGCTAGGTTGTGGATAAATGAATTCACTTGTTTGAATAACGCCGAGTCGACTCGTTCCCACGCTCTTATGCTGTGAAATAATTCTTTGGGGATGGGACTTTACAGACTGTGAAAGTATTCATATTTCAATTCTGTAAAATCAGCTAATTTTCGATTTTTTATATTATTTTTAATCATTTATAAATATTTGTTTTAATGCTGTTATTTTTAGTTTAATTCGGTATTTTTACTGCTTTAAGAGTGTTTTTTTATGCTTTTTAAGTCAATATTCTTAAC
>JALWML010000525.1 GCA_027083915.1 Lysobacterales bacterium
TTAAATTTCGCCCTGTCTTGGCAATCATTAATCGAAGACAATCTTCTTTATTATGGACTTGAGTTATCATTTAACTATTGTATCACATTTGTGCTATTGAAATTTAGACAATAACCCCAATTTTATAACTTTCACAAACAGTTACTATTTTGAACAAGACACTTACCATTCAGATACACCAGGACCCAACACGTCACGTGGAAGATTTCTTTAATGGCTGGCATCAATTTGGCAGTATTGAACAAATCTCAGATTTAGAATACCGACTAATTGGGCCGTGTGAAAAAGCTTCACTATTAACTTTAGGTCAATATGAAATTACAATTACTGGTGAAATCCCCAGTGTTTCATTTATGTTGATTGATCAACTCTCCCGCGCTTGTGAAGCAGACAAAGTCATCGAAGGTGAAGTCATCGACAAAAACCAAACCGCACAAGCTGATTTCAACAACCCTTTTGGTCAAGCTGGTAGTGCAGCCTTTAAAATGCCGTTGGGCATGAGTTCCATGATAAAAATATCAGGTATGTCAAAGGCAAAATTGATTTTACTATTAATTCTTGCGTTGCCCTTATTGATTATCATGCTACCGGTTATTTTTGTTGTGGCAATTTATAAGATAATACGATTCAAACTTAAGTTTTAATAAAAACCAAATCTTTCAACCACATACTTTTTCTACAATTTTCTATGGTAATTTGACTGCTTTTGTTTAATAATTATTAAGCATCTAAAAGGAGTCGTATTTTATGAAACAATCTCATTATATTTTTGCATTTATTTTAAATGTATTTTTTGTCTTTAATTGCCTTGCAGGTGGGCTTGAGCCTATTGGCGTTGAATCTGCTGATTTACCTGATAACGGTTGGTATTGGGCTGGGGCTAGTAATGGCGTTTCGGGTTGGGGTTTGAATATCGAAACTCAAGATGCAAACTTTTCATCTACTGGTACTTTTATGTTTGGGTCGGTTTATACCTATGATGAAAATGGTGCACCTGTTTGGTATACCTTTTCAGGTGAATATAATCCCAATAATGATGTTTATGCGTGGCGTGATGGCAATGGTGTTATGGGAACTTTGACCTCACCATTGTATAAAACAAGTGGTGGTGGTTGCTTAACTTGTGTGCAAAGTGAGCCTGTAAGCACTCAAGAGGTTTATACGGTGACTATTACGTGGGCTAATCCCTTAGATGCTACCATTAGCTTATCAAGTGGTGCAAGTCATGATGTCTCACGCATGATATGGCATAGCGGTATTGGGGCACAAGATATTGATTTTATCACCAAGGGTTCTTTTATGTTGTATTGGCAAGATGTTAATAAAGAAGTTTCAACAAATAAGATTTTACATACAGGATATAGAGGATTGGTTCATTTTAATAAGGTCGTTAATCCAAGTGAGCAGTTAATGCAAAACTCATTTTATAATGAAAATAATCTTTATTACACCTCTTCGGCTGATGATAATATTTTTTATAAATTCTCTGAGTTTTTTGGTGATTCTAATAATGCTATAACGCTTGAGGTTATATTAGAATATGATATTAACACTCGTCAGGTTTCTTTGTTTGGTTTTTCCAGTTCTAATGATATTATAATTAATGGTTGTTCTTTTGCAACTCGTGGTTATTTAAGACCCTCATCATCTCATGAGTCTGTTTTATACGGGGTTAATGATCAAAGGTGTACTAGTCATGTTATTGATGATTCTTTAAGGCATGTGGTTTTTGCTACTTTGTCGCGGGTGACTAATTCCAGCCAAGCAATTAATAACAATTCATTTTTAGACCTAGAGCCTGAATTTTAATGAGAATATTATTTTTATTTTTGTTGGTCTCAAATACGGCTTATTCGCAAACGACAATCTACTTAACTCGTCATGCGGAAAAACAAGCAGGAGATAATCCTGCTTTAACGGTGATTGGTGCGTTTCGGGCACAAAACATTGCGAAACAATTGGCATCGGTTGGTATAACTCATGTGTTTTCAACAGATTATAAACGCACTAAAGAGACAGCAAAACCTTTGGCTGATTTTTTAAATCTGCCTATCCAAAGTTATAACCCAAGTGATTTAACAACCTTTGCAGAGCAACTCAAAAAACTCAAAGGCTCTATTTTGGTTGTTGGGCACAGCAATACCACGCCTGAATTAACGGCTCTTTTAAGCCTGCAAAAAATTGATGCGATAAAAGAAAACGAATACGACAATCTCTACCAAGTTATCTTAGATGGTGATAAAATAATGCTCAATCGGTTGAGAACTATTCCATCTTACCTAAATCTTGATAATAAAAAAGAAACCAACTAATGACAATAAAAAAAATCCTTATCGCCAACCGTGGTGAAATTGCCTGCCGTATCATGCAAACCTGCCAAAAACTTGGCATTAAAACCGTGGCTATCTATGCACAAATCGAACGCAACGCCAAACATGTGCAAATGGCAGATACTGTATTTATGATTAAAGCCGATACACCCACAGCCACTTATTTGGATGCTGATGCGATTATTGAAATTGCGAAGGACAACAATGTCGATGCCATTCATCCGGGTTATGGTTTTTTATCTGAACGCACAGAGTTTGCTCAAAAGATTGCTCAAG
>JALWML010000526.1 GCA_027083915.1 Lysobacterales bacterium
GAATAACAAATAGTTTATGTTTGATGAATGTCAACAATTCTTGAGACAATTTCTTTCGGTTGAATAATTTCAGTAAATCATGTATGATTAATAGGCTAAATTTTTAGTACATTTTTAAAAAGAGGAGAAAATTATGGAAAGTTTATTACCATTAATAATAAATCTAGTCAGTGGGGCAGTTGGCGGAAATGCAGCTGGAAAAATTTTTAAAAACCTCAACCTAGGAACACTTTGGAACTCAGTTGCAGGAATTGTAGGAGGTGGAATCGGTGGTCAAGTAATGGGCATGCTCGGAATGGGCGGAGGAGGTTCCATGGATTTAATGGGCATTATTCAAACTGTAGCATCAGGTGGTGTTGGTGGCGGTGTGTTGATGGCTATTGTAGGATTTATTAAAAAAGCAATGAAATAGTTTTACTAAAATTATTGTGAAAAGCTCATTCAAGCCGTGGTTTGAATGAGTTTTTTTATGTCTAAGCTTTAAACCGTAATAATCTTAATGCATTAATTACTACTAACAAAGTTGAACCTTCATGTATAACCACGGCAGTGGCAATACTTGCTATTCCTAAAATGGTTGCAGGCACAAGTAGGGCGACTATGCCTAAAGATGCCCATAAGTTTTGTTTGATAATGGACTTGGCTTTGCGGCTGAGTTTTATGGCAAAGGGCAGGTTGTCTAACTTATCAGCCATCAAAGCAATATCGGCTGTTTCTAGTGCAACCGCAGAACCAGCAGCTCCCATGGCAATGCCTACGGTACTTTTTGCCATCGCTGGTGCATCATTGACACCATCGCCAATCATGGCGACTTTGCCCTCCTCGCGTATCAATTTTTCAATTGCAGCGACTTTGTCTTCAGGCAATAAATTACCCATTGGATCAGTAATACCCAATTCTTTTGCAATGGTATTTGCCACTTGTTGGTTGTCTCCAGTTAGCATTATCATGCGATTTATGCCAATTCCCTTAAGTGCTTTTAAGGTTGATTGTGCTTCTTCTCGTGCAACATCCATCACGGCAATGACACCAAGATAGACTTTATCTTGATGCACCATCATGGCTGTATGTCCTTGGTTTTCGAGGTTTTCCATCACTTCGGTGATTGCTAAAGGAACCTCTTGATTGGTAAGTTCTTCAAATAAACGGCGGTTGCCTATGTGGATGGTTTTTCCTGCAACTGTGGCTTTAACACCTCGAGCAGTTAAGGCTTGTAAATTTTCAGCTTTGGGAATTTCAACATCACTGTCAACATCACTAAGTAGTTGCTTTCCGCCATCAACAATGGCCGATGCCAGTGGATGGTCGCTCAATTTTTCAACGGCAATGGCAACTTTGAGCAAACCTTCTTGGCTATGACCATCAAGAACTATTGCGTGGGTTAGTTTGGGTTTTCCCTCGGTTAATGTACCTGTTTTGTCAAAGGCAAGAGCATTGAGACTGCCTAAATCCTCAAGCGGGCGACCACCTTTAATCAACACACCTTGTTTAGCCGCTCGGGCTACACCTGCTAGAACTGCACTTGGCGTTGAAATTGCCAAGGCACATGGGGAGGCTGCGACTAAAACTGCCATGGCACGATAAAAACTAGCAGAAAAAGGTTCGTCAATAATTAAGAAAGCAAATAATAAAACCACCACAGTAAACAATACCACAGGCACAAAATATTTTTCAAACTTATCGGTAAATTGTTGGGTTGGCGACTTTTGTTTTTCGGCATTTTTAACCAATTCAACCAAACGTGAAAGTGTGCTGTCTTTGGCGAGTTTTAGTACCTTGATTTCTAAGGTGCTGCTACCGTTGATGGTGCCAGCAAAGACACGGTTTTCATCATCGATATTTTCTAAAGTCGTCGTTGTGTTGGCATTATCTATGGGTGATTTACCCACAGACATACTTTCGCCCGTGATTGGTGCTTGGTTGACTGAACTTGTGCCAGCAATCACCATACCATCAGCGGCAATGGTGCTATTGGGTTTAATAACTATCACATCATCTAATTGCAATTGTTCAATTTCAACTTCGACTAAATTGCCATTTTTTTGTTTCACTAATGCGGTGGATGGTGCTAATTCGGATAAGGCTTGAATTGATTTTCGGGCTTTGTTCATAGCGTATTTTTCCAAAGAATGACCTAGGGAAAATAAAAACAACAACAAAGCCCCTTCTTCCCACTTGCCTAAAGCCGCCGCACCTGCTGCTGCCACTAACATCAAAAAATCGATCTCAAACTTACCACTTTTTACTGCTTCATAGGCTTCTATCAAAGTGAAAAATCCACCGAGAATAAAAGCGATAATAAAAAGTGTCAATGGCAACCATGCTGGGATGGTCGCCATAAAAGAAAGAATTAAACCTGTTAACCAAAAAACACCACTGCCAATGGCAAAATACAACTCAGTTTTTTCGTTGCCAAAACCGTGTTTGTGTTCGCCTTTTTCTTCATTATGATTATGTTCATCGTGTTCATCATGCTCTTTACGTTCGTGATTGTGTTCACTCATGTGATTCTCCTGCTTGCATCATCTTGATTTTACCCTTTGAAAACCATGCATATAAAACGGGCAAGACAAATAGGGTTAAAAAAGTTGCAGTAACCAGTC
>JALWML010000527.1 GCA_027083915.1 Lysobacterales bacterium
CATTAGAGGGTAGCACCACCTACACATCAAATGTTTGTGCTCGTATGCATTCAACTAGCTTTACTATACCTGCAACACCTGCATCTCCTCCGAGCATCAGTTATCAAGCCCGCTACAATATTGAGACTAGCTGGGATGGAGTAGTAGTTGAAATTTCTACCAATGGCGGTGCAAGTTGGTCTGACTTACCACCTGTTGGTGGTTACCCAAGTGACTTTTCACAAACAGGAAATCCGCCCATTAACATCTGTGGTTATGTGGCTTCTCATGGAGCATTCAACGGAAACACGGCAGGAGCTTTTCAGTTGGTTACGCATGATTTAACCCCTTATCAAGGACAAACAGTCAAAATCAGATGGAGTTTATCAACTGACCCTGGATCTGAGGAAGAAGGTTTTTATGTCGATGAGCTCAGTTACAACAATATAGAAGTGCCACAAGCATGTTCTCTGTATAGCACAGAGTATATCTTTGTTAATGGCTTTGAAAATTAAACTAAAACTTAATTCTTAGTAATAACTTTAAAAGGGAGTCAAATTTATTGATTCCCTTTTCTATTGATTTATTTAGACTTAATCCGTTCCAAAATCTTAGTACGTGCTTCTAACAAAATAGAATCTTTATCTAAGTTTTTAACAATCTCTTTTGCCACTTGCTTGGGTCCTTTTTTACCCCATGATTTGCCTTGAATAAAATATTGTTCGGCTATTTTGCCCACCAAATAGGTTGCATAATAAGCTAAAGCCCCTTGTGCACCAGCGGTGACGGTGGTTGACAAACCTGCGCTAACTGTTTTTAGGGCGGATGATAATAAATTTATTCCCCATACTGCGCCCATCAAGGCAACCAATTGCGCCATTATGGTGATAGTTAGTTTAGTGGCTTCTTTGCCGACAATGGGCAAGCCATAGACTTGGGATAATTTACGTATCATGGTAACATCCAACCCCGCAGCTATCAATAAATCAGCAACAGGTATGGGGTTGAATGCCACTCCCACGCCTTTGGCAATGGAATAAGTCGTGACCACTTTTTCAGCAGCATTGGCACGCAATTTAGTGATCTTTGTAGCAATTTTTTGACTGATTTCACCGGCAAAAATACTGGCATTTAGGGCAGTTAAGGTTTTACCGTCTTTTTCCAATATTTTCCAAATGCGTTCTTTAACTTGCGAGACATCCACCTCGACTTTAATTTTTTCGCGTGTTTCTTTGCCGTTTTTATCCACTATCACTAACACTTGTGGCAACGGCGCGGCACTGGCTGTGACAATATTTTTAGGATTGATTATATCGGCAGTCTTCTCGGTTAAGGATTTTTTTAAATCACGCAGCTCTTCATCGGTGTATAAATCCGCTTTATTTAACACCAATACAATTTGGGTATTGGGTTGGGCAATGGATTTGAGTTGCTTGAGTTGCGAAGCGGTTAAGTCACCATCGACGACAAATAAAATAATATCGGCAATTTCAGCGGCATTATGCGCCATTTTTTGCCGATGCTCGCCTGAGACTTCATCGGTTCCTGGGGTGTCAATCACCACCATGTGTTGATCTTGGTATTGTGACCACTGGCTGTTTTCTTGCTTTTTGGTTTCGCCATGTAAAGGCGAAGTACTAAAAGCTTGTTTGCCCAATAAGGCATTAAGCAAGGATGATTTACCCGAAGAAACCTTGCCAAAGACAACAATATGCACTTGACTTTTCTCCAACTTCTCAATCAATTGTTGGACTTGTTGGTATTCGTCTTGTAGTTGCGAGCGCACGGCAGCTGGGATATGCTCATCGTGCAGCAAATCATTGAGCGAATCCAATGTTTTATCGGTTGCGTTTGTTGGCTTTGTTGGCTGTCGTTCTGATGGTTTTAAATCAGGTGATTTTGAGCGCCATTTTTGCCAAATCTTTTGCAAGGGTTGTAGCAGGTCCAAGTAAGTTTTCCTCAAATTTCTGTTGTGTCGCTTGCGCATCAAGCGTACCTAATGTGGTTACCGATTCTAACACGGCATGGCCCAAAGCGTTAAAAATCATGCCATAAGCCACCGCATGGGTAACGCCACCAACGGCTGTGCCCACTCCAGGAAATGCCTTAAGTGCATTACCTGCAACGGCAAGTACCAGAGAAAGCGATGTTTTTAATTTTCCACCAGCCATCTTTATCACAGCATCAATCTCCATTTGTTTTGGCGAAATATCATACAAAGCGCAAATACTTTGCACCATTTTTGTACCCAACGTGCCTTGAATCACAATATCCGAACCCGGAGCCACCGATGCCATTGCGCCAAATACTGCCTTTTTGGTGTAGCTTGAAATGATATTTTCTGCCGATTGACGGTTAAATTCTGCTTTAGCATTATTCAATTTTTGTTGTGCCAACATCAAGATAGCCGCATCGCGAAAACGGTTAAGAATTTCGGGATTATTCGACACCACTTGTTCTATCGAATCAAGCAAGGGTTGAATATTGGCATCACGCACTTGCACTTTTTTGTGTTGCTTACCTTTGGCATCTTGGTAAATAATGGTTTCTTGACCGCCTGTGGAAATTAATGCCACGGGATATTTCTTTTCGGTCTTGTTCTTCAATGCCTCAACAATCAAGG
>JALWML010000528.1 GCA_027083915.1 Lysobacterales bacterium
ATTTTATACTCCGTCATTGCGAGGGAGGAACGACTGCGGCAATCTGTTGAATCTGCCGTAATCCCAAACAGATTGCCGCGGTCGTTCCTCCCTCGCAATGACGGGAGGTTTTATTCATGGTTGTCTTATAATCCCTGATTTACCTACGGCTTTTAGTTTTTGACCTAAAATAGCTAAAAGAATTTAGTTTCGTTTATTTTCTCTCGGCTTCAGCAAGCTGCTTTGTATCTACATATTGCTGAAAAGCGATTATTTTCCCATCTTTTAGTGTCCAAAGATGTGCAACTTGTGCATCAAACATAGCACCATTATCTTTGCGTTTTCCTTGATAACGTAAAGTTGACAACACTTGATTGTTTGACATATCATGCAATTGAATGTCTACTAGGTGAAAATACTCATGATCAGCTCCAATTCTCGCAAACACGCCTTGCAATACGGCATCGGGTCCTTTGTAAGGGTTGCCATCAGCATATGTATTGCCTTCAGCTTCATTCCAAACAACATCTGCATCCATAGCTGCTAAAACAGCTGGGATATCGCCTTTGGCAAAGTTTTTATAGAGATTGTCAATAATAGCGACATTATCAGGTGATGATAGTACGCCCAGTTGTTGCATAAACAGCATATTGTCCATGAAATCTTGTTCTTGGGCTATTTTATTGCCTTCCATTTTTACCAATGTCACGCCATCAATATCAACGGTGTTGCCAGTTGCTGGTATGCCAAAAAAATTGCCTGTGTGCGTGCCTTTAAAGTTCCAATGCTTAACAATTTTATCGCCCTGGCCAAAGACATCTTTAACCGTAAAAGATATATCTGAAAAACCTGTAAGAAAGTTTTTGTAGTATGCCTTAAAGTTTTCAATGCCAACTATGTTCTCTGAGCTTGAGACTTGTGTGATGTCATCAGTAAAATTTGCGCTGTTTATTAAGTCAATTTGACCTTTATTAACAATATCATCCCACAAATTTTCATAAGATGTTAGATTTGATTGTAGATTTTGATTGTCATTTTTGAGTTGAGCTAGTTCTTGTTTTGCTTGCTTGTCACAGCCGTATAAAGCCATAGTTAATAAGCATATAAGAAAAGCACTAAAGTATGCATTTGTTTTCATTGATATTCCCCATATTGTATTTTAGCTCGGCCTATATTGACCAAGTCTCATTGTAAATTACATGATAGCAGATTAAATAGCAAGGTATTGTTGGTACTATCCATGTGTAAAGAATTGCTTTTAAAAATTTATAACACATCCTTTATTAGGTGGACTTTCGATTATTTCTGTGAAATTCTGCTTTAATCTGCGGACAAAAAGAAGATATATAAAATTCAATCATCCACCAATCCAAAATCGGCTAAGATATTTTTAGCGGCTTCTCGGCCTTGGGCAATGGCGGTGACGACTAAATCAGCACCAGAGACCATATCTCCACCTGCGTAGATTTTATTGTTGGTGGTTTGCAGAGTCTGATTTGTCTGAATTAAGCCATTGCCTATTGTTTTGATTGAGGCATCATCAAACCATTGTGCTGGATTGGCACGAAAGCCGAATGCAAGTATCACTTTTTCTGAGTTTAAAAATACGGTTTTATCTTTATGTTTTAACTCATTAAAATCAGTGCGCTCAAAGGCAACTCCATCAGGTGTAATTTCTGTGGGTTGCAAGTTAAAGATAAATTGCACACCTTCTTCTTTGGCATTTTGCACTTCTGTTTTTGAGCCTGGCATGGCTGTTTCAGTTTTGCGATAAACGCATTTAACTGATGCTGCTTGTTGGCGAATGGCTGAGCGTACACAGTCCATGGCGGTGTCTCCTCCACCAAGTACAATAACGTCTTTGTCCTTTAAATCGTAATAAGTTTTGTCCATTTGGTATGATTGCTGTTGGTTAATATTACCGATGAGATAATCAAGTGATTGAATAACATTGGGTAAATCTTTGCCTACAATGCTACCATCGACAGCTTTGTAGGTTCCCATGCCTAAAAACAGTGAATCGTAGTCTTGTTGCAATTGCTTGATAGTAACATTTTTACCAATTTCTGTATTGAGTTTAAATTCAACACCAATATCTTGGAGAAATTCTCTGCGTTTTATAAGGATACTTTTTTCCAGTTTGAATCCAGGGATACCAAAAGTAAGCAAGCCGCCAATCTCTGGATATTTGTCATAAACCACTACTTTCACACCGTTACGAGTCAATAATTCAGCACAACCCAAACCAGCAGGCCCTGCGCCAATAACGGCTACAGTTTTATTCAATGATTTGACTGTCGATAAATCAGGACGCCAATTATTGGCAATGGCTGTATCGGCTATATTTTTTTCAATCGCGCCAATAGTTACCGCACCAAACCCTGTATTGAGTGTGCAGGCTTGTTCACATAACCTATCTTGTGGACAAACACGTCCACATATTTCGGGCAAAGGATTGGTGGCATGCATCAAACTTGCCGCTTGTTCGAACTGTCCATGAGTGACCATATCCAACCAGTTTGGAATAAAGTTATGCAGTGGGCATTTCCATTCGCAATAAGGATTGCCACAATCCAAACACCTATCGGCTTGTTTTATCAGATTTTCTGCATCACTCTTAAAATAGATTTCGTTAAAATCACCACTGCGTGCATCGGCTTGGCGTTTGTTGGCAAGGTTACGAGGGTTGTTGAGGAAACTTAAATTATCACCAATTTTGAACGATTCACTCATGCGCGTTCTCCTTGTGATAGTTTAATGGGCTGAGCTAATTTAAGCTTTTTTGTTTGTTTGGGTCGAACCACTTTAAACGCATCCAGATAACTGTCCCAGTTTCGACTCAATTTAGCTGCCCAACGGCTACCAGTTTTGTCGATGTGTTGCTGTATTAATTTTTTCAATTCTGTCTGACAGGTTTCACATTGTTCGTCGGTAATGTTTACTATTTCAACGGTATCCAGATTAGCTTGCGATTCCAAGGTGTCAAAATCATCAAACACAAAGACTTGCCCGCCTGTCATGCCAGCACCAAAGTTTTCGCCAACAGGGCCTAAAATAACGACAATCCCACCTGTCATGTATTCACAACCGTGGTCGCCAACACCTTCAACAACCGCTGTTGCACCTGAATTTCGCACGGCAAAACGCTCCCCTGCTTGTCCAGCGGCAAATAATTGTCCGCCACTGGCTCCATACAAACAGGTATTGCCAATAATGGCACCACGAGAAGGCACATAACTAATATTATCAGGTGGCAAGATAGCTATACTGCCACCACTCATGCCTTTACCTACATAGTCATTGGCATCGCCCTGTAAGTTTAATTCAATGCCTTGGTGATTCCATACACCAAAACTTTGACCTGCAATTCCGCGAAAATTCAGGCTGATTTTGTGACCTGCTTTACCGTATTTTGTGGCAACGAAACCTGACAATTTTGCGCCAACAGAGCGATCATAATTATTAATCCGATAAAAGTCTTGTTGCTTACCTTGCTCAAAATCATTGACTATTTGTTGATTTAACTCCCCTTTATCAAAAGAATCATTAGCCACGCCTAAATAATGTGCCGCCCCTGTTTCTGGGCGTTTGGCTGCATTGAGTATACTGGATAAATCTATATTGGCTTGTTTACTGGTTTCTCCTTGGATTAATTCCAATAAATCGGTTCGGCCAATGAGTTTATCCAAACTCTCAACGCCTAATTTCATTAACCATTGTTGTGTTTCACCCGCGACAAATTCAAAATAGCGAATCACTTTTTCAGGTAATCCTGTAAAATGCTTATCACGTAAGGTTTTGTTTTGTGTCGCAATACCTGTTGCACAATTATTTAAATGACAAATACGTAAATACTTACAGCCCAGTGCCACCATTGGTCCTGTGCCAAAGCCAAAGCTGTCGGCTCCCAAAATTGTGCCTTTAATCACATCCAGACCCGTTTTAAAACCGCCATCGACTTGCAAACAAATTTTATCACGTAGGTTGTTTTCTATTAAAGCTTGGTGAGTTTCGGCTAAACCCAACTCCCAAGGATTGCCTGCGTATTTGACTGAAGTTAATGGACTGGCCCCTGTGCCACCATCATGACCTGCGATGGTTATCATATCGGCATAAGCTTTGGCAACACCTGCAGCAATGGTTCCCACACCTGGTCCTGAGACCAATTTGACTGATATTAAGGCTTTAGGATTGACTTGTTTGAGATCAAAAATCAATTGCGACAAGTCTTCAATCGAATAAATATCATGGTGTGGCGGTGGTGAAATTAAGGTGGTTCCGGGAACAGCATTGCGCAGTTTGGCAATTTCTACTGTTACTTTTTTGCCTGGTAATTGCCCGCCTTCACCCGGTTTCGCCCCTTGAGCCACTTTTATTTGTATCACTTCAGCGTTGGATAAATAATGGGCATCCACGCCAAATCGACCCGATGCAACTTGTTTTATCTTGGAGTTTTTGTTGGTACCAAAACGTTTGGAATCCTCGCCACCTTCACCCGAGTTTGAACGTCCACCAATGGTGTTCATAGCAATAGCCAATGATTCGTGTGCTTCTGGACTTAATGCGCCGACACTCATGGCTGCCGAATCAAAACGCTTCATGATTTCAGTTGTACATACAACTGATTGTTGTGGCAATGGTTTATCGCAAAGCTTAAGTTTCATCATGTCACGCAGTGTTGCAATGGGACGATTATTGACCGCACGAGCAAATTTATCATAATCGGCTTGTTCACCTGTGTTGACTGCTTGCTGCAATAAGGTCACCACACCAGGGTTATAACAATGAAACTCACCACCGTGAATATACTTTAATTGTCCACTGCGTTGCATATTTATTTGCGCTTTCCATGCTCGGTTATTGACCCGAATAGAGTCTTCATGTAAATCCTTAAAAGTTGCTCCGCCAATTCGTGATGGTAAACCCGTAAAACACAAGTCCATCACCTCTTGACTAAGACCAATAATTTCAAACAAACGTGCACTACGGTAACTAGAAACCGTTGAAATGCCCATTTTGGAGGTGATTTTTAGCAAACCTTTTTTGATGCTAGCAAAATAATTTTCACGTGCATCCATCAAGCCATGTCCCAAGCGTTTTTGCACGTGTAATTGATTGATAATTTGCATGGCAAGATAGGGATAAACAGCGGTTGCTCCAAGTGCAATTAACATGGCAAAATGATGTGGGTCTCGTGCAGTGGCTGTTTCCACAATGATATTGACATCAAGGCGCAAGCCCTCTTCAATCATGCGTGAATTAATCGCTCCAACCGCGAGAGCAGCATGAATTGGCACCGTGGTTTCATCAATATCCCTATCGGATAATTGCAAGATGACACAGCCATTCTTGACCAATTTAACAGCTTCATCACATAAATTTACAATGGCGGATTGCAAGTCTTGGTAAATCGGATAATTCAAAGACAATAGTTCAATTTTGTAATAACGTTGATCAAGTGCCTTTATTTGTGTGAGTTTGGCAAAATTAATAATAGGCTTAGAAATAATAGCTCGATAAGCCATTCCGTTAGTTTCTTGAAATAAGTTGTGCTCTCTACCAAAACACGTTTCCAATGACATCACCGACTTTTCACGTAGAGAATCAATCGGAGGGTTGGTCACTTGGGCAAATTGTTGGCGGAAATAATCAAATAAATTTCGGCTTTTTTTCGATAAAACGGCAATTGGCGTATCATCGCCCATCGAGCTGGTTGCCTCAGCTGCATTATCCGCCATCACTCGTAAAACATTTTGTTGTTCTTCAATAGAGCAATTAAATAATTTTTGGTAAATGCCAATGCGTTTGATGTCATCATTAATGTGTTTATTCGCCCCTTCTCGTTCCAGTTTCCGGTTTGAACGCAGTCTTATGGTGTTTTCGCGTAACCACTCACGGTAGGGATGACGATTTTTCAAACTGTCATCAATTTTATTACTTCGCCATACTTGCCCTGTTTGAATATCTGCAGCCAACATTTCACCTGGACCAACGCGGTCTTTTTCGACCACATCTTCTTCCTTATAATCCCACACACCAACCTCGGAGGCAACCGTCAATATATCATCCTTGGTGATAACATAACGTGCAGGTCGCAAACCATTTCTATCCAAGGTACAGGCAATTTTTTCGCCGTTGGTCATGACAATGCCAGCAGGACCATCCCATGCCTCCATGTGCATGGAGTTGTATTCGTAAAAAGCACGCAAATCGGCATCCATATTTTTACGTTTCTTCCAAGCAGGTGGAATCAATAAACGCAAAGCACGGAAAATATCCATACCGCCAACCAGTAAAACTTCTAACATATTATCAAGTGATGAAGAATCTGATCCCGATTGATTGACCAAATGACTTAATGTGGGTAAATCAGCTATCAAAGGTGTAAATAATTTTTTACGGCGTGCTTTTGCCCAAGTTCTGTTAGCATTTATGGTATTTATTTCGCCATTATGTGCGAGCAATCTAAATGGTTGTGCGTATTTCCATAAAGGTGCTGTATTGGTAGAAAAGCGTTGATGAAACAAACAAATAGCTGAACGCATATTTTCATCAGCTAAATCAGGGTAGAATACATTTAAATATTTAGGCAGCACTAAGCCCTTGTAGACAATTAATTTGCTTGATAAGGAGGCAACATAATAATCTTCGTCTTTAATTAAATCTGCTGCACGTCTTCTGGACATAAACAAACGACGTTCAAAGTCATCCTTACTCCAGCCAACGGGTGCTTGTACAAATATTTGTTCGATTTGAGGCAAAGAATCTCGTGCTGTCTTTCCAAGTGTCGAAGTATCAATCGGCACTTGACGCCAACCAATAACATTGAGCGTTTCTCGCTTGATTTCTTTTTCTAATAGAGTTCGTGCAACTTTGGCTTTGTCTTTATCTTGAGGAAGAAAAATTTGACCAACTGCCAATAAAGCATCTTGGTTGCCACCCATGGATTGTGCAATAGGCTGAAAAAATGTATCAGATAATTGAATGGTAATACCACAACCATCGCCTGTTTTACCATCGGCATCCACCGCACCACGGTGAGTCATTCGTGTCAATGCACTAATGGCTGTTGAAATGAGGTTTTGTGATTGCTTGCCTTTTAATTGGGCAATTAAACCAAAACCACAACTGTCCTTTGCTTGGGAATGGTGGTATAAACTCATGTTTTTCTCTATAGCACATGACAATTATAATTAAGACGCTGCTGTCATACTCGCGGATGCGGGTATCCAGAAGGTACAAAATTACTGGATTCCTATTTTCACGAGAATGACAAAAACTCTGTCATGCTACATTTTAATTTTATAGTCCTTCAATACTAACAGAGATTTGCAAATAGTAAAATTTATAGTTTTTATGTGATGTATCAGTTTTATTTATAATTCACAATGCAAAACCTTGTTTAGAAAGTCATGATTAAGTGAAAGTACACTAATTTTTTGTTAAAATGTTCGGCTAAATTTAGAATTATACTTATGAAAAATAATCCAGACTTATCCGTTGTTGTGCCTGTTTATAATGAACGGGATAATATTATTCCCCTTGTCGATGAAATTGTTGCGGCACTTGATGGCTTTGTCACTTTCGAAATCGTCTACGTCAATGATGGCTCTAGCGATGATACACTTGATGTTTTGATAGAAAAACAAAAAACAACACCGACTTTACGTGTATTTAAACACGCCATGAGTTGTGGTCAATCATACGCGGTTCGTACCGGCGTTAAAAATGCAAGAGCACCTTGGATTGCTACGCTTGATGGCGATGGACAAAATGTGCCTGCCGATATTCCAAATTTATACAACAAAGCCATGAACGCAGATCCAAAAGATAAAATTTGGTTAATTGCTGGTTGGCGTAAAAAACGCAATGACTCCTGGTTGAAGCTAAAATCATCAAAATACGCCAATGCTATTCGTTCATGGATGCTCAAAGACAAAACACCTGATACCGGTTGTGGCTTAAAAGTATTTCGCCGTGATATTTTTGTTGATTTACCATCATTTAATCATATGCACCGTTATCTACCTGCCTTGTACCAACGTGCAGGTGGTAAAGTGGAAAATGTCGAAGTTTCTCACCGTGCACGTGAAATGGGTGTTAGTAAATACGGATTTTGGAACCGAGCAATTGTCGGAATATCGGATTTATTTGGTGTTTCTTGGTTAATTCGCCGTGGCAAACGCCCACAAGTTTCAGAAGTCAACAACAGCAATGACTAATAGTTTTTGGTTGGTCATTGGCTTTATCGGACAAGCCTTATTTACGGGTCGATTTATTGTTCAATGGCTAGCCTCTGAAAAACAGAAAAAAAGCGTAATCCCAAGAGCCTTTTGGTATTTCTCAATTGCTGGTAGCCTCACCTTGCTTTCTTATGCTTTGTCTAGGCGTGACCCAATTTTTGTAATGGGACAAACCTTCGGTGTCATTATATATCTTCGCAACCTGTATTTTATCAATCCAAAAATTGTAAAACCTTTAATCACAGGTATCGTTATTTTCTTTACAGCCTTAATTTCGTATTTATTTTCTATCGGTTTTGTAAGTCCAGAACACATTAAGCAACTCCGTAGCAATAACACTGCTACGGATACTGTGTGGCAAATCATTGGTTTTATCGGACAAATCATGTTCTCCATGCGCTTTATACTGCAATGGATGGAATCTGAAAAACAAAAGAAATCCGTCATGCCCATTTCATTTTGGTATTTTTCCATGTTCGGCAGCATAATATTACTCTCCTATGCCATCTACCAAAAAGACCCTGTTTTTATTATGGGGCAATCCTTTGGTATGATTGTGTATCTAAGAAATTTGTATTTTATATTTAAGGGTAAAAAATAATGATATCACACGGCGACACAGAGGCACAGCGAAAAACTTATGCATTCCCACGCAGGAGCATGGGAACGAGGAAAAGTGGTTCTGTTTCGGATTTAGTGTTTGAACCACCCCACGCTTCGCGCACCCCTCCAAGGGAGGGGAATTAGTATGAGTTCTATTGAGATTCGCAGGCTTACCTTTTGGCTATTCGCCATTACTGCCATCGTTATTTTGGCAGGAATTGGCTTGCGTGATCCTTGGCCACCGGATGAGCCACGGTTTGCTTTGATGGCAAAGGAAATGTGGGAGACTGGCAATTGGTTTTTTCCGCATCGTGGTGGGGAGATTTATCCGGATAAACCACCGATGGTTATGTGGATGATTTTGTTGTTTTATGGTTTGATTGGAAATTTGAAGATTGCCTTTTTATTACCCTCTGCCATTTTGTCCCTATGTACCATGTGGATGACTTATGATATTGCTAAACGATTATATAATCCAAAAATTGGATTGTATGCAGGTTTTTTATTAGCGATTACTTTACACTTTATCCTACAAGCCAAGAGTGGGCAACTCGATGCGCCTGTGGCTTTTTGGGTTATGCTTGGAAGTTATGGATTGCTTCGACATTTAATTTTAGGCCCGGCATGGAAGTGGTATTATTTAGCCTTTTTTGCTATGGGCATGGGT
The DNA here is from genome assembly GCA_027083915.1 of Lysobacterales bacterium. GTDB lineage: Bacteria > Pseudomonadota > Gammaproteobacteria > Xanthomonadales > Marinicellaceae > NORP309. The sequence continues at coordinate 9,493 of JALWML010000528.1, forward strand.
ATTATTACCAAAGGTGTTGGCTTTTTGCCTGTCCTGATGTTGTTTGGTTTAATCATTGTTTCGCCTAGTTGGTACGATAAAAACAATAAACAATTACTCAAATGGTTAGCTGGGCTTTTCTTTTTACTCTTTGCGGTTTCTTTGTGGTTGGTTCCGATGTTAATTCAGGTGGAAAACAACCCAACTCCTGATGTTTTAGCGTATCGTGATAATATTTTGCTCAAACAAACAGTCAATCGTTATGCTAAGTCCTGGGCACATCTGCAACCTTTTTATTACTATGTTCTTGAGGTCATTCCTTTATTTTGGTTACCATTAAGTTTATTTATTCCTTGGTTGATTAAACCGATAAAACAAGCTTTTGCCAATAAAGATCGACGCATTATTTATCCATTGGTCATGCTGCTTTTTGTTGTCTTCTTTTTTAGTTTATCCAAGGGTAAGCGGGCTGAATATATGTTACCGATTTTGCCAATGTTTGTGTTGGTCATTGCTCCCTATTTTGAAATGCTTATGGCTAAAAAAGGTATCCAACGACTGTTATTAGTCTTAGTGCTTGTCTTGAGTGTGGTTTTTACTGTTATTGGTCTTGCTGGTGTATTTGAGGTAGAAAAAGTCAGTCGCCTAACGGCTAAATATTTTGTCAACCCGTGGTATTGGATGGCATCATTAGGTGCTTTTGGGTTAATTATCGTGACCTTGTTTAGAAAAAACACCATTAAAATGTACACCGTCTTTATCATAGGGCTGTGGTTAAGTTATGGATTGTGGGCACTGCCTGTGGTTGATAAAGCCATGAGCACAGAACCTATGATGAATGCTATTGCCAAAGTTATACCTGAAGATGCCGAATTAGGCTTGGTGGGTATGCGTGAAAAATTGTTGCTACATACAAAATGGAAAACCATTCATTTCGGACACCATAAACCTAAACAAGAACAACAGCAAGCTGCTGTTAATTGGATTAAAACAAAACCTAATCGCTATTTGTTAATCAACCGAGACTATCTCAATAAGTGCTTCTTAAACGAAGACAAAATTAATTATGATTCATTTCATGCCAATAAATGGGTTCTTTTCTCTAATACTTTATGTCAACCAGATAGTAAAACATATACACAATACTCTAGTCATTAATTGACGTAAGAAATATAAAGTCATGAATTATTTTGATATTGAAATAAAAAACGCTAAGTTTATGAGAGCAAACTTAGCGTTATTAAATTCCATTTGAGTCTAATCCTTTAGTTGTTTTTTCCTTAAGGAACCCCCGTTCCCACACACATTAATTCTATGAATTAATTAAAACATATATTAAATTCAACAGTTATAACATATGTTGCAAATGTTTGTACTTTTGGATTAAAGCAGTATTAAATTTGATTTCCATTACAAAACTTCAATTAAAAGGTAGTGTCCAAAAAAGTGTGTCTGGCTGAGTTGAATTTGCCACGAGCTTTAATTTAATCACAAAAACAAAGTTAAAGTCGATTATTTTATCTTTTAAAATTCAAAAATAGT
>JALWML010000529.1 GCA_027083915.1 Lysobacterales bacterium
TTTAGAATTTTGAGCAATGGCATCAAACTCCTCACGAGTAACCCCTCCTTGAGAGGCTTTCCATGCCATATCACGTTTGTAGGCATTTTCAAAAAACGCTCTGAAATTATCATTGTTGACAAGAATACCCTCTTTATTATGTGTTTGCTCACGTATAAGTGAAAATAATTCCTCTGCAGTTGCATTGGGCTTATAAACTTTTATGTCCTTGTGAGAATAACCAATTTCTCCTCCCATAGGTGCATTAGATGCAGTGTAATGGTATTCTTCAGGGGTTTCTAAGACAATATCAGTCCAACTCCCCGCAATTGGGTGGTTGTAGATAACCGCACTGTATCCATTTTTAAATAGACTGAAGAGTGAAACACCCTCCATTTCTTGTATGCGGTAAGGTTTACCCTTTTCAAAACCTAAATTTTGCAAATCTTCAATGAGCTTTTTTACTTTAGCTTTTTCTAACCAGTCGGGAACAACTAAATCTTCATTGAGGTGAACGATTAAAGGCGTTTGGTCGCCAGCTGCTCCTAGGAGCTTGCCAAATTTTATCTTCAAATAAAGATAGCCAATAAAAAGTAAGATAATAATGGCAAGTATAAAGCCACCAACGTATTGTAAAAAAGTGAGCATGGGTTAAGTCCTTATTGAGGTTATTGATTCCAAAATTTTAACATATGTTCTATATAAGTTGGAAAGTCTTGATGAGTTTTCTCTCCAAATATACGTGATGGAGCCCAATAGATAATTTCATACTCTCCTGTGTATTTGTCAAATTTAGATAAATCAAAACAATCATTGTCATCATCAAAACCCATACAAATAGTTTTGGATAGACATTTTCCTTGAAATCCACCGGTAGGGTCGGACCCATGTGTCCTACCGTGTATCAGACGGGAATAAATCTAAATTGAAAACATATTATCACAAGCAACGTAAATCCAAGCAACTGGAGCACACATGGGTGCTCCCCTACGGAGTTTTATAAGAGAGGTACAGTAGCTATGAAATTAGAAAATGTGGTTGAAAAAACGAAGGATGTCCGATTATGTTTTATTGGTTTTATCTGTGTTATTCTGCGTTCATCTGTGGACAATTGTTTTTTGGAGGCTTCCTTACTGTAACGGCTTTTTTATCTTTACTTTGCTTGATTTAAAGTCTAATTTTTCTTCATTTAAGGTTCTAAAATACGCAATACTTAGTCTCGTTCATCATGAACAAATTATGTGTAAAATATAAATTTAGGTAGTATATTCCGAATTACACTAATCCTTATTCCGAATATTACACAATTCTATCATACAAATAAGGCAATGAAATATCCAATCGGTAATCAATGCTTGAGTGTGTGCCATTGAACTCTTCGTAGTGGTGTTCGATACCGTGTTTATCCAGTTGATTGGCTAATTGGCGCATGCCGTAATGAATCATAAATTGGTCACGGCTTCCACAATCCATAAATAAACCATTAAGTTGTTTGAGAGCTTTGGTGTTGTGTTTGACTAAATTCACAGGGTCATTGTCTAACCAATTTTGCCAGCGTTCGGGTTTGATTTCGCACGTTTTTAAATCAAAAGGCATCTCGATTTCATCTTGTGGATCATAAGTAGCTGCCATACATATCATCATGAGAGTCAATATGTCAGTTCCGTGGGTTTTTTTGGCTTTCCAAAAGCGTTTGATAAAGTGGTTGATATCGCCTTTGTAATTAGCAAGGACATTGGCAACGGTTGGAAAATCGCGTCGATAAAGGATTTCAAATCCTGCATCGCCTGATTGATTAGCTATTGCTCCCCAAAACCCTGGAAAATCCATGGCAAAGCGAATCGCTGCAAAACCACCTGATGACTTTCCTAAAACGGCACGGTGTTGCGCGCCTTTTTTAACCTTGAAATTTTCTTCAACCACAGGCACAATTTCTTCAACAATAAACGAAGCGTAATTGCCAATAGCGGGCGAGTCAATATACTGATTACCACCTAAACAAGTAAAACAGTCAGGCATAACCACAATGGTATTACCCATCTTTTTATCGCTTATCAACCTATCTAATCGTTCGGTTATGCTTTCACCAAAAGCTCGCCAGCCAACCACACCCGTGCCACTATTGGTGTAGGCTGCGAGGTAATACATAACAGGTAATTGTTCTTCATTGTTTTCATAATCAGCAGGCAAATACACAAAAACGGTGCGTACATGTGGGTCTTTTAATGGATTATCTTTGAGTATTTCAGACTCAATTTCAAATTGAACCAGTGAACCTTTGGGGTAGGATTGTTTGTGGTTGTAGATTGACATTTATAGTTTCTCTAAAAGTTGTTGTAGTTTGGTTGGTAAATCTGCTGAGACAATAATATCTTCGTCTCCATCTTTGAACTGAATGCTCGCCGCATGTAAAAATAAACGTTTCAGTCCTAAACTTCTTAATATTTGGTTGAATTTGCCATTGCCATAACGCTGATCCCCAGCAATTGGGTGGTCACTGGCACTGGTATGAACGCGGATTTGGTGGGTTCTGCCCGTAAATAGTTGGCAATCAAGCAGGGTAGCAGGAAATTTCCCGTTATAGACTTCCATAACAGTAAACTTTGTTCGCGCA
>JALWML010000530.1 GCA_027083915.1 Lysobacterales bacterium
CCACAAGACATAAAAGGAGCCATCATAATGGTCACTAATCTCTCGCGTCTTGATGGTAATGTTCTTGTTGCCATAATGCCGGGGACATTACAACCAAAGCTTACAATTAATGGTACAAAAGCTTGTCCTGATAATCCAAGTTTTTGCATAAAGGCATTCATAACAAAGGCAGCACGTGCCATGTAGCCAGAGTCTTCTAACCACGTTAATACTAAATACAAAAAGCCAATTATTGGAATAAAAGTTGCTACCGTTTGAATGCCACCACCAATTCCATCAGCAATAATAGTTGATATCCATGCGGGAAAACCCAGTTTGTCCAACAATTGGTGTCCGCCATTGACCAAAAGAGCTTGGGTAGATAAGTCAAAGAAATCCACAAATACTGCAGCGACATTAATGGCAAAAAAGAACATGATATACATGGCTGCGAAAAATGCCATTAAGCCCCAAAAAGGGTGAGTAGTGAAAAAATCTAGCTTACTAATGCTGGTTTTTTGAGTGGTTGGTTTTTGTTGGACTTTATTGGTTATTTCTTGTGCTTTGCTTAAGGTTTTTTCAAAATTTAAAGTTTTGACTTTATGAGCTTTATTTTGTTGGTGGGTTTTGACGGCTTGTCCAATGTAATTTTTTAATTCAATTACGCCAGTGCCTTCTGATGCCACCATTGTCAAGATTTTTGAGTGGAGTAATTTTTCTAGTTCCGGTAAATCTATTATAATATTCTGTTGCTGTGCTTCGTCCCACATATTTAAAACACAGACAATAGGTACATTAAACTCTAGCAATTCCAGAGTTAAAAACAAGCCCCTTTCAAGTGAAGTAGCATTAATCACATTGATAATTAAATCCAGTGGATTTTCTTGTAAGAAGGTTTTAACGTGTGATTCATCCTGTCCTTGTGATTCAATGGATAAACCATATATTCCAGGCAAATCAACTAAATTATAATCTAATTCATTAAAATTGACGGCACAATAAGATGAATCAACAGTAACACCAGACCAGTTGCCTGTTTTTTTATTTAAGCCGGTGAGTTGGTTGAAAAGAGTTGTTTTTCCACAATTGGGGTTGCCAATTAGTGCAACAAGGGGTTTGTCAGTTTTCATGTGTTATAGTTATACCAAAGAAACTAAAATTGAATCAAGCAAATCAGAACCAAGAGCAATATTTCCAAAAGGTGTTTTAACTAATGCTCCATGTTTGTAAAGTGCGATTAATTCAATAAATACGCCAGTACTTAATCCTAAAATAGCCAGTCTTTTTGATAAAGATTTAAGTGACTTAAGATTTTCTACTTTGTATTGCTTGCCGGTTTGTGCTTGATTTAATGGTAACAAATAACTTCTCTAAATGGTAATCATTCTCATTATGGTTTATAAGTTAGTTAAAATCAAGAGCTTTTATGTTTTTGCAGAATAATCTTGATAATGGTCAAAATTTAGTTATGATTCTTTATTTACAACACTTTTTTTAATGCTATGAGAACTCTTCGTTATATCGTTTTAGCCCTTGTTTTTTTGATACTGGTTGCTGTTGTTGTCGGTTTCTTTTTACCTTCAAAAGTTCATCTTGAGCGCAGTGTGGAAATTAATCGAGATAAAGCCACCGTTTTTAACGTCATTAATTCACTGGGCAATTTTAATAAATGGTCGCCATGGTATGAATTGGATGTTAATGCTGAGTATAGTGTTTCAGGACCACAATCAGGCGTGGGTTCAAAACTAGAGTGGCACGGCAATGAAAGTGTTGGTGATGGTGTGAATGAGATAATTGAATCGGTTGAAAATAATCGCATCAAAACCAAGATGTTTTTTGGAAAATCTGATGCTCCGGCTTATTCTATTATCTCACTTGAACAAAATGGTGATAACACCAAAGTAACATGGGCGTTTGAGAATGATTTTGGTATGAATGTGTTTTATCGTTATTTTGGTTTGGTAATTGAGGACATGATTGCACCAGATTATGAAAAAGGTTTGAAAAAACTAAAAACCTATGTTGAATCGTTACCCAAAAATGATTTTTCAGCCGCTTCTATTGTTACAACACCTGCTCAAGCAGTCTATACTTATGAGTCCTCAGCGTCAATCGGAGAGGATGACACTTCAAAAATCATTGGTGAAGCCTACCAAAAAATTATCAGTTTCCTTGTAGCGAATAATATTGAAATGAGTGGTACGCCGAAGATTATCAACTTAAATTTTGATGAAAAACATTTTGAGTTTTTAGCTGCCATTCCTGTTGCTAATAATGATAAAGAAGACAAATCTAGAATCATTAAGGCGGCTCAAATGTATGCAGGAAAAGCGGTTAAACTTATTCATAAAGGTTCTTATAAAAATTTTAAAAAGTCTTATGAAGTGCTCAATGAATACCTAGCCTATAATAACTTGGAAAGAAATGGAAACTCATGGGAAGATTATGTTACCGATCAAACACAAGTGGCAGAGCCTGACTTAATAACTCATATTTATCAACCAATAAAATAATGTTTGTATCTAGGCAAGAACAATTAATGTTTCAACCCATTGTAACCTTAATCGAATCTTTATTGCCAAAATTTAATGAGAAAAAACAAAGCCATTTAC
>JALWML010000531.1 GCA_027083915.1 Lysobacterales bacterium
CAATACAAACCCAATAACAAAAGTTCCAGTAACTGCTGATTTTGCAATATTGATTAAATCAGGCATACTGGCGAAACGCCACAAACCTCTATAAAGATTAAAAACATAGGCAATAACTCCCTGTAACAAAACAACGAGTACAATTTGAGCATTCAAGTATTCTATTGGTGGAGACTCAGGCCAAATGCTGTAACGTATAGTATAACTGATAACCCATGCCGCCCATGTCATAAATAGATCATGAAGAACAACAGTTGTACGAGTTTGGAAAATATTCATAAACTCATTTTACCTAATTAAATGTTTAAATTTTGTTTTATTGTGATAATAAAACCAAAAAGTGCTTAAAATAATTATTTCAAAAGCTAAAGTGAATAGTTTTATTGATTTTTCCACCTGATAAAAATGATTAAACAAGGCAATTGCAACAGTCACAATTGTCAACAAAGCATAAATGAGTGAAACTTTATAGTGTGGTATACCTTCTTTAATAATCAGTTGATACACGTGCATGCTATGGGCTTGAGTCAGTTTATGCTTAAATTTCATACGAGCAAACAGAGTCAGACTTGCATCGATAATGAAGACTAAATGAAATGAAATAACTAATACTTCATCAAATATACCCAACTTTATCCCATATAAAGCAAATGCAGCTATTAAAAACGCAAGTGATAAACTTCCCGAGTCTCCCATAAACATTTTTGCCTTCGGGAAATTGAAAATAAGAAATGCCAAGATAGAAAACAATACGATTAGGAAGTAAGGAAATAAAAGCCCTCCAGGAAAATTGTAAGTAACAAAAACAGCACCATAGGCAAACAAAGTGATAAAGGCGTGCAACCCAGCCATACCATCAGCACCATCCATAAAGTTATAAAGATTTATCCACCACAACATCCCTAAGACATAGAGCCCAAAAAGAAATAGACTGATTTTTGTTTCGGCGAAAACACCGTTTACAAAATAATAACATAAACCTAATAAGACCATCAGGCGAAATTTAGCAGATAAATTTTTAAAGTCATCAATTCCACCAATTACAACTAGACCAAGAGTAATGTAAGCAATAAGCGGGGTATTTATTGCTAAAAGCCGAATATTTGGATTAATGAGGAAATATATAATTATAGGCAGAACAAATATAATCCCAGCCGATGTTGGTTTAGCTTTATCGTGAAGCTTTCTTAATTCATTTGGTTTATCGAACCATTGGAGTGTTTCACTCAATGAAAGAAAGATTAGTAAACAGATAACTGTTACAAAAAAAACCAGAAATGACATCCAAATTTCATTTAGCATTATTCGGTTTCCAACCCGTAAATTGGTTTGACTGAACCCCAAGATTTACAACTCGGGCACTGCCAATGCATGTTTTTAGCGCCAAAACCACATTTTCTACAGCGATGATTGGGTTTTTTTGCCAGTAGCTTATTGACCAATTGTTCAAGCACTTCAAACTTGGTACTCTCTTTATCTTCTTTCTTGGAATTTTCAACACTAAGCTTAAGCAATAAATCAAGGCCTCTAACCGAAGGTTTATTAATCAGTTGTTCTTCAACAAACTTTTCAGCAGCTTGAATTCCATCTGTTTTTTTAATCATCTGGGCAAGAACTAAAACGGGAGAAATCCCTTGGTAACTTTTAATAAATTCTAATAGAAACTTTTTAAAGTCATGACATTTATTTAACTCTTGGTAACAATCAGACAAATCTTGCAAATACTCTGAGGCATAAATATTATCAAACTCCAGTGCCTGATGGTATGCAACAATCGCTTTTTTCCATTTTTTTGCTTGTTTGAATTCACGGGCTTCAATTAATTTTGCACGCACACACTTTGGGTTAACATTTAATGCTGCATTTAAATAGGATTGAGCTTTCTTGACTTGCTGATTTTGTAAAGATTTTTCGGCCAGCTCACAATTAAAATGTGCGATTTCATTGCGCATATTTCGTTTTGAAACCTTTTCATAACGTGCTGCTGTATTAATGGCTTCAACCCAGTCCTGTTCTTGCTGATAAACTTCACATAAAGAAAACAAAGCCTCAGGTGTATAAGCTTCAATTTCCACCAACTCCGTAAACAACACTTCTGCTCTGTCCAATAACCCTGCACTCATGTAATCCTTTCCCATTGCGAGCAAGGCTTTAGTGCGGTATTTTTCGGGTAAATTTGGCTTAGAAATTAAGGACTGATGCAGTTTAATCGCCTTATCCACTTCCCCTTTCCGACGATAAAGATTTCCTAATGCCAATTGTGGCTCAAAAGTTTCAGAAGATGATTTTGCCAGTTCAATAAAAACATCAATTGCCTTGTCAGAATCATCATCGAGCAAATAGTTTAAACCTTTAAAATAACTGTGATTAAGTTTATCAAGGCGTTTAATATTTTCGCGTTGAATTCGGTATTTGTTGAAATTTATGCCAACCATTATACCGACAAGTGCAACAAGAATAAGCGCAAAAAATTCAATCATCAGTATTATCTAGGCGTTTTTGTTGCTGCAACTGCGTGTGACTTCGATTCAATTTCCTCATTTGAGCCTTTAGAGGCATGTGAAAACTAAATAAAGCTAACA
>JALWML010000532.1 GCA_027083915.1 Lysobacterales bacterium
TCTTCAATAGCTATAATTGAATGCATCAATTCTTTTGGAGTTTTTTTATTTTGTTTTGCATACACTTCAAAGTTGTTTTTCAATGAACGCACCAATGCATTTAACTCTTGCTGATTTGACATTTTCTGATTTTTGCATTCCACAAATTCAGCTTTAAAGTATTCTTCATCAATTAGGTTGTTTAATTTTACTCGTTGATTACCTTCAATTAGAACTTTATGTGTGCCATCTTGTAACTTGACCATTTGTAAAATAGTAGACTTAGTTCCAGTAGCAAAAACATCTTCGATTGTAGGATTATCTGTTTCAGGATTCTTTTGAGCCACCAAGATAATTGGCAATGAATTCTTCATAGCCGACTCAAGTGCTTTTATTGATTTTTTACGACCAACAAAAAGAGGAACAACCATTCCAGGGAAAACAACCACGTCTCTAAGAGGTAAAACTGCTGCTATTTGATTTTCTTTAGTCATTAATTTTTTATCCTTCGTTGACTACTTTAGCAACACTGTCTCTAACAATAATTGGGTTGTTACCTTCTTCAATTACCGCACGATCAATAACAACTTTTTTAACATCGTCCATATCTGGAATATCGTACATAATATCCAATAAGGCTTTTTCCATAATAGTTCTCAAACCACGAGCTCCTGTTTTCCTTTTTAGTGCTTTTTTAGCAATGGCTATTAATGCATCATCGCGAATATCAAGTTCGACGTCATCTAATTGAAACATATATTTAAACTGCTTTGAGATAGCATTTTTAGGTTCTACTAAAATTTTTACCAATGCTTCTTCATCAAGCATTTCGAGCGTTGCCGTAACAGGCAAACGACCAACGAATTCAGGAATCAAGCCATAGGAAACTAAATCATCTGGTCTTAGATTTTTAAACAGTGCCAAATCTTCAGCATCTTTCTTTATAGCTTTAACATTTGCTGAAAAACCAATTCCTGTTTGAACCGATCTTTTTTCTATGATTTTTTCCAATCCTGAAAAGGCTCCACCACAGATAAATAGTATATTTTTAGTATCAACTTGTAAAAATTCCTGTTGAGGATGTTTTCTTCCTCCTTGCGGAGGTACAGAAGCAACTGTGCCTTCAATTAATTTCAATAATGCTTGTTGAACACCTTCACCAGAAACATCACGAGTAATGGACGGGTTTTCAGATTTACGAGAAATCTTATCTATCTCATCCAAATAAACGATACCACTTTCTGCTTTTTCGACATCATAATCACATTTTTGCAATAATTTTTGAATAATGTTTTCAACATCTTCTCCTACATAACCCGCTTCTGTTAAGGATGTTGCATCAGCAATAGTAAATGGTACATTTAAAACACGAGCCAAAGTTTCTGCCAACAGCGTTTTACCAGAACCTGTTGGACCAACTAATAAAATATTAGATTTCGACAACTCAATCTCATTATTGTCTTTTTTACTATTTAGATTAGCTTTGACTCTTTTGTAATGATTATATACTGCAACAGACAGAACTTTTTTTGCCTGTTCTTGACCAATTACATATTCATTCAGGTAGGTGTGGATTTCTTTAGGTGTAGGTAATTCTGCCTCATCATTACTTAAGGCTTCATCAAATTCATCTTTAATGATTTCATTGCATAAATCCACACACTCATCACATATATAGACACTAGGTCCTGCAATAAGCTTTGGAACTTCTTGTTGGCTTTTGCCACAAAAATTACAATGTTTTAATTCTTCGGTTGTATCATTATCTATTTTATCAGTCATATTTTTGTCATTACTAAACTATTTATACCATTATTTGTTATTTTACCAAAAAATAAATCTAGAGATAGACAATTGTTACAAATAGTTAGTTTATTTGATTATTTATTGTTATATGGGTCTTTTTTACTAAACTTAAAGGATAATTTTATAGACAAAAAAGCCAGTATTGACAATTACGCGTAAATTGTCAATACTGGCCTTTTAGTTAAGCAAGCTCTAATTTAGAATTATTTTCTTTGCATTAACACTTCATCAATTAAACCATATTCCATTGCTTCTTGAGCACTGAAGAAATTATCTCTATCGGTATCTTTTTCAATTTCTTCAGCTGTTTTACCCGTGTGTTTTGCCATTACTCTATTAAGTCTATCTTTTAATTTCAATGCTTCTTTTGCATGAATATCAATATCAGATGCTTGACCTTGATACCCACCAGAAAGCTGATGAATCATAATCCGAGAACTAGGTAATGAAAAACGCTTACCCTTTGCTCCGGCAGTTAAAATTAATGAACCCATACTAGCAGCTTGACCCATACAAATAGTACTGACATCCGGCTTGATAAATTGCATAGTATCGTAAATTGACATTCCAGCAGTAACAACACCACCTGGACTATTAATATACAATGAGATATCTTTTTCAGAGTTTTCCGCTTCCAGAAACAATAATTGTGCCACAATTAGGTTGGCCATATGATCTTCAACTTGACCAACCATGAAAATAATTCTTTCTTTTAACAAACGTGAAAAAATATCATAAGAGCGTTCACCGCGCGCTGTTTTTTCAACAACCATTGGAACTAAATTCATAATCTCTT
>JALWML010000533.1 GCA_027083915.1 Lysobacterales bacterium
AGAACACACTTCAGCAGAAAACAAGGATTCATTATCACCAAGCAATAACAAACTCAGCATACTGATGTATCTTATGCTTTTATCATCGACAATTTGTTTTAATAAAACCTGTGGAGTCGAAGCATTACCCGCACAATAAACCATTGTCCCTTTCGGTAAATAGTGTGAATTGATGACTTCTTCAACTCGATTGAAAATTTTCATAATACGCTACTATAAAGAATATCGAGATGATAAAGTTATCTCTATTTATTAGCCTTGATGCGTATCAATTGTGGCATTGTTTATGCTTGATTAATTACTTTATGTTGTAGGGTGGGTTTGTTCACCAAATTTAATACTGTTTGATTATCGAAGCCGCTGAAAACCTGTCGGTGGGCAAGCCCACCCTACAACTTTCATCTGCGTTATCTGCGTACAATAAACTCCTAGTCAATCGCAATAGTCCCAACCAAAAAGTCATCTTCGGCTTTTTCTAAGCGCAAACTCAAAGTTTGTCTTTTTTGATTTTTACGGCCAAAATTGGTGAAAACATCGACATATAAAGTTGTACCGCCGGTTAATTCGGGTGAGCCATTGCCGTAGAAATGGACTTTTATGGTGTAATTGCCTAATGGCGCTTTATGTAATAGGTATTCTTCTGGGCCATAGCCGCCAGTGAAATCTTGGTGGAACATGCCACCAACTGTTGATAAAGTTTTGCTGTATGTGACTTTTTCACCGCTGGGTTCGATGACCCATAAATCGATATCGGTCATATCACTATCCCATGCTAAGGTAATGCGTAAATCGACATCCAATAATTGAATCAAGCGTTTGTCTATAAAGGAATAGTCGATATGATATTTATCTATTTTGGGCAATATTTGATTGATTTCCATCAACACGGTGACTTCAATACCATTGAATCTATCCCATCTATCGGTCACGACTTTGTAGAGTAATTCGAGGGCTTGTTGATAATCTTGATTAATGTTTTTTGCTTTTCCAGCGTCGATGCGTTGTTGTAATGCCAAAGCTAAATCGCGGTAGGATTGTGGTTCTTCACTTCGGTCTTCTAGCACTTTGCGGTAAGCCCAAATGCTTATATCAAATAGTTTGTGCTGTTTTAATGCCATTGCCATGGTGCGTAGCAAGCGCGAATCTTGAATTTTTAACTCGGCAATATTGGATAAGACTTGTAAGGCAAAATCTTGATTATCATTTTTGAAAAAATAGTTTGACGTATCAAAATAAAACGCCGGTGATTGGTGATAATCCTTTTTTAGTTCATAATAACTGATTGTTTTGTCTTTAGCTTTTTCCAAAGCTTTTAAATACGGAGTATCTGGATTCCACTCACTTATTTGTACTGAAGCATTAGCAGAGTTATCGGCTTTTCCTTTTTTCATCTCATCGTTCACTGATTGAGGAGATGGTGTAGCACCCACTGCAAAATGTGAACCCGTTACAACTGAACTTTCTAATTCAACTTCGTCTGATTCACTTTCTCTTACACGACTACTAGTTCCTGTATCTCTGGCTAAATTTTCTTCAATTCTAGGTTTTTGAGGCTTCGGTGCAACATATTGAGGGAATTCTTTTTTCCACCATTGCTTACGGGTTTCCCACATATTGATGACTTGTGAAACTTTATCGTGAGTGATTTTTTCTTGGTCTTTTTTACTCGCTTTGGTTTGAGCAAAATAATCACTGCGCATTTTGCTTAAAGACTTTGGAGGTGCGATTTTATGTTCGACATATTGAGTCAAATTTTCTAAAACAATTAAAGAGGTGAAATCACTAAGCAAATCGTATTGTTGACTCAATCCGATTATACTGGCTTTGTTTCGTTTGCCATCTTTTTGCAAATAATCAAGTTGCTGCTGTGCCCAAATTAATTCGGGTAAGTTGGTCTTTAAGGCTTTGTCCTTGTTGAGAATAATTTTGACTCTATTGGAAATCGTGCCGTTATAACCGTAATTTAAACGAAGCTCAGCATTGTCTGACAGCAATTGCCCGCTTATTTGCCCTGCGTTGTTACTCACTGTGCGTGGTAAATTAGGTAACTTACGAACCTTACCTGATAAAACATCTATAGAAATCAATTGCCTAGTGGGTAAAAATAGACCATTAATCAAATCCTTCATATCACTTTGGGTCGTTAACTGGAGTGATTGACCATTATTCTCCTCAGCTAACAAAGTAGCATAAGCTTGATTAATGGATAGCCCACTGCTAACCACAAATAAAGGAGATGTAAGCTTAATCTTTTTTTTATCATTAAAGGTATGAATACCATCGCTAAATAACAAAATGGCATCACTTTTACCTTTGAGTTTATTAAGCTCAGATAGATTGGTCGCGCCATCGTAGTTAATTGCTTTGAGTGTTTGTTTTAACTCTCCCCAATTGCCATGAACAACTTTAAATGTTTGCTGTTGTGACAACTTGTTTCTCAATAAATATAGTTCAACTTTTACCTGTTGGTTTTGATTAAAATAACTGTTCAGAAAATCAATTTCTAGCTGATGGTCTAAACCATAACGCGAGTTAGATGCATCCCAAACGAGTTTAATCGATTTGGGTGAGTTTA
>JALWML010000534.1 GCA_027083915.1 Lysobacterales bacterium
TATAAAGACTGCACGCCCAACAAGGTTTCGCTCAGGTACAAAACCCCATTCTCTTGAGTCTGCACTGTTATCTCGATTATCTCCCATCGCAAAATAGTGTCCCTCTGGAACAACAACATCTAAAAAGCTAGTTGGTCCTAAACCAGTATGGTTAAAGGTAAACATCTTGTGATTTTTATCGCCAAGTTGCTCTAATTTTTCTATTGCTTTTACATCACGCTTCGGGTTATCCATCAAACCAACATAAGGGCCTAACAACTCTTGCTTAATCAATTTCCCATTAATTGTCAGTTCTTTTTTATAAGGATCATAATGAATTTTATCACCTGGCAAACCCACCACACGTTTTATATAATCAACCGATTGGTCTTTTGGGTATCTAAAAACAATAATATCTCCACGTTCTGGATGCCCTATTTCAACGACAGTATCGTGTAATACTGGCAACTTAAGTCCATAAGAAAACTTATTTACGTAAATAAAATCCCCCGTTAACAAAGTTGGCATCATGGAGGAGGACGGTATTCTAAATGGTTCAAAGACAAAAGTCCGAACCACTAAAACAAAAATAAGAACGGGAAAAAACGAGCCTATTTCGTCAATGGTTTTCATCATAAAAGAAGGTTGGCTACTGGCTTTCTTAAAATACATGGCTAGCAACCATAAAATGCCCGTCACAATACTCGCAATGGTTAGAAAGGCTTCAAAATCAAAATGTATTTCATTCATTATTTATATTCTCTGTTTTGTAAGTTTCCCACCTTAGTAGGAATAACATTAAGTTAGTCGACTTTAAGAATGGCTAAAAAGGCAGATTGCGGAACTTCAACTCTACCAATCTGTTTCATACGTTTTTTGCCACGTTTTTGTTTTTCTAATAATTTACGCTTACGAGAAGCATCGCCACCATAGCATTTTGCTGTGACATTTTTGCGTAAGGCCTTCACCGTTGTTCGTGCAATAATATGTGCACCGATTGCCGCTTGAATAGCAACATCAAACATTTGTCTTGGTATTAATTCTTTTAATTTATCTGCCAATTCTTTGCCACGTTTACGAGCATTGGCTCTGTGAGTTAAGACAGACAACGCATCAACAAGTTCACCATTGATTAATATATCAAGTCGAATCAAATCACCCGTTTCAAAATGACTAAATTCATAATCAAAAGAGGCATACCCTCGTGAGACAGATTTAAGCCGATCAAAAAAGTCTAAAACCACTTCACTTAAGGGCATTAAAAACTGCAATGATACTTGTGTACCTAAATACTGAATGTTTTTTTGAACACCGCGTTTCTCTATGCATAAACCAATGACATTACCGACATACTCATTGGGCAATAGGATATTGGCATTAATCATGGGCTCACGTATTTCTTGATACATTTCTGGTAAATCTGCAGGATTATCCAGTTTTTCCACTTCACCTTTATTATTGACCAATTCATAGATTACCGTTGGTGCAGTGGTAATCATGTCAATATCAAACTCGCGCTCGATTCGTTCTTGAATTACTTCCATGTGCAGCATGCCTAAGAAACCACAACGGTAACCAAACCCAAGAGCTGTTGAGGATTCTGGTTCAAATTCTAAAGCAGCATCATTTAAACGTAACTTTTCCAATGCCTCACGCAAGCCTTGGTAATCATCAGCTGATGTTGGGAATAAACCTGCAAAAACACGAGGTTGTGATTCCTGAAAACCTTCCAAAGGCTCTTTAGCAGGATTTTTGGTCAATGTAATGGTGTCACCAACAGGTGCTCCATGAACATTTTTAATTGATGCAGAAACAAACCCCACTTGCCCACATTGTAATGAATCAGTTTCTAATCGTTTGGGCGTAAAAATTCCGATATTATCAGCTATCTGGTCAGTCTGCAGTGACATGATACGTATCTTATCTTTTTTATTTAACGTGCCATTAAAGATTCTGATTAAAGAAACGACTCCAAGATAATTATCAAACCACGAGTCAATAATTGACGCTTGTAACGGCTTGTCCTTATCTCCAGTTGGTGGTGGAATGTGTTTGATGATTGCTTCCAAAACATCTTCAATACCAATTCCTGTTTTTGCACTGGTTAAAGTTGCCTCTGAGGCATCAATCCCAATAACATCTTCAATTTCTTGTTTAACTTTTTCAACATCGGCAGAAGGTAAATCAATTTTATTAATAACAGGCAAGACTTCCAAGCCTTGTTCAATAGCTGTATAACAGTTGGCAACAGACTGGGCTTCAACACCTTGAGCCGCATCAACGACCAGCAATGCTCCTTCACATGCGGCTAAGGAACGAGAAACTTCATAGGAAAAATCAACATGGCCAGGTGTGTCAATAAAGTTTAAATCATAGGTAATACCATCTTTTGCTGTGTATTTTAAACTAACAGCTTGTGATTTAATGGTGATACCGCGTTCTTTTTCAATGTCCATGGTATCAAGCACTTGTTTTTCCATTTCACGTTCTGACAACCCACCACAATGCTGAATGAAGCGATCTGCTAATGTAGATTTGCCATGGTCAATATGTGCGATAATTGAAAAATTTCGAATATGTTGCATTTTTACTCTTATATAAACAAAAATCCCGTAGAATTACGGGATTTTTTAAAAGACATATTGTACCTAATGGCTTAGTCGCGTTCAATAACGATGAAGCGTTTTGCCCCTGAATTTTGTACTAATAGCACTAAAGGCATATCTTTATCTAATTTTTTCAATTCTTTGTTGAATCCTTTGACGGATTTAATCGGGGTTTTACCCATCTTAATGATAACATCATTGACTTGCAATCCTGCACGTTGGATAGAACGTTTATTGATTTTTTTAACCAATACACCATTTTCTATATCTAATGCGCTTCTTTCTTCCGCGCTAAGATTAGAAATCTCAAAGCCAATATCAAGTTTTTTAATCTGCTTTCCAGAACTTGTCTCAATTATGTCTGATTCATCTAAACCACCAAGAACTGCTTTGATTATTTTATAATCACCATCTCTTACAACTTTAACTTTAACTTTTGTTCCTGGCTGAACAGCCCCAACTAAAGGCGGCAAGCTATTTGAGGTAGCCACTTTTTCACCATTAAATTCTACAATAACATCTTGTTCTTGTATTCCTGCTTTCTCTGCCGCAGAATCTTTATTGACATTAGTAACTAAAGCTCCACTTGGAGTTTCTAAGCCTAAGTAATTAGCCATTTTTTGTGAAACTGGTTGAATATTGACACCCAATAAACCTCGCTTAACCACTCCAGATGTTTTTAATTGTTCAACAACCGACATAGCAACATCTATTGGAATAGAAAAAGACAAGCCCATGTAACCACCTGATTTTGAAACTATCATTGAGTTAATGCCTACTACTTTACCGTCCATATTAATTAATGGACCACCTGAATTACCTGGATTAATCGGTACATCGGTTTGAATAAAAGGCACATATTGTTGTTGGCCTATTGCTCGACCTTTGGCTGACACAATACCTTTGGTAACCGAATGCTCAAAACTCATCGGTGACCCAATTGCCATTACCCATTGACCTATTTCTACTTTATCTGCGTCTCCAATTGATAAGATAGGAAGATTATCGGCTTTAACTTTAAGTAATGCGATATCACTGGCCTCATCTTCTCCTATTAATTCCGCATCATACTCTCTTCTATCAACCAATTTAACAATAATTTCATCGGCATCATGAACAACATGTCGGTTTGTTAAAATATAACCATCTTCTGAAATAATAAAACCTGAACCTCCTGCTACGGAATCTCGCCCTTGTGGATTATGAAAACCTCTAGGCATACCAAATAAATCTTCCAAGGGATTTCTTTGTCTAGGAGCACGATTATTTTCCGTTAATTCTTTGGCATTATGCCGTGCGGTAATATTAACCACAGCCGCTCCTGTTTGTTTAACCAAATCGGTGAAGTCGGGTAATTCTACTGTTTTTGCATTTGCAAACTGTGAAGCTGTTAAGAATATAAAACTTAACAATATATTTTTATACATTATTTTTCTCCAAAATATTTTAATGCGTTTATGACAACATAAACCAAGAAATAGTTCGATAGATTTACTTAAAAAACTCAACTCTGGGTTTAAATTTACTTTGATTTAATTTAAGTACAATTTTTGAGATTACAAGACCTAACAACAGACCAGTAATACCCCCTAAGTCACTATTTAAGTGAAGTGAAGTGAAAAGATAGTAGAAAACCATCATAAAGAAGACAATACTTATAATAGGCAACCCATATAAAACCAACGCCAACCGAAAAAGTTGGTTTTCACTAAATTTCATGCCGACAATATCACCTTGTTGATAGCCTTGTGAAAAAAATCCACGCACATCATCTAGGTGAGTATTAACATCTGGGTCGCTTGATTTGTTAACAAAGATTACTGTACTTTTTGGAAAAAGGAAACTCAAGAAACCATCTGAACAACCACTTTTGCAGTCAGCACAAGAGCTATCTTTTTCCATATGCAACTCAACTTTCTTTGCATCTATCTGTAGAATTCGTGCTAACTTAATCACTAAGTTTATCAATACGCAAGGGCGTCAAGTTTTTATTTGCCTCACTTTGATTAATAATAATCATGTAAGGCATATTATTAGTTTGTGAAAACCCCTGATTATAGTTAAAAGTATTTTTCGCAGAAACCGAAGGGAAACGACTCAAAGAAGCTGGAGGTTTTACAATAGATTGTCTGCCGCTAACAATATTAGCCGATATATTCACTGGTAATGGTCTTAATCCCGTTTGCAATGCAATTGTCTGCTGGTTGTTGGGTGACACTCCTGTTTCGGTCTTATTTTGAATAAGAAAGACTGACATAAATGCCACACTGGCAGCAATTCCCATTCCTAACACGGGTTTAAGCCATTTGTGAAGTACTTTTTGCTTAGTATCTGTTGTAAAATCTTGAGAAATGCCAACATGCTGTTGCGACAATTGTTGACAAACTTTTGCAGCCACATCTATAACCAAAGGCTCTCCACTTTGCCTTTGCAGGCATGACTTGATTAAATGGTAACTTTCCCATTTTTCAGACAAACTTTTATCAGCAGCCATTCTTTTAAGTAAGAACTTACTAGCATTGATTTCAAGTTCCCCATCCATCAAGTTTGAAATTTGTTCATTTGATTTATCTGACATAATTTGTTCTCTTGTATTCTTTTTTGCGTAAGGGCTTAAGTGCATTATCGACTGCATCTCGAGCTCGAAATATTCTCGAACGTACTGTTCCGATTGGGCAATTCATTTTTTCTGCAATTTCTTCATAACTCAAGCCTTCAAGTTCACGTAAAATTATTGCTTGTTTCAAATCTTCAGGTAATTGTGCAATCGAGTCGTGCACAACTTGCTCCACTTCTTGTCTCTCATAATGAGCATCAGGAGTATCAAAATCTTGATTTTCAAATCCACCAGAATAGTTTTCTGCTTCAGTTGGTTCTATATCTGAATTCTGAATCCTTCGCCCCTTTGCCACCAAGTGATTTTTGGCTGTATTGATTGCTATGCGGTATATCCAAGTATAAAAAGCAGAATCTCCTCGAAAATTTGGCAAAGCCTTATAAACTTTAACAAAAACATCTTGGGTGATGTCTTGTATCTCGTGGTAATCTTTTATCAATTTAGAGATTGCTCCACCAACTTTTTGCTGATAGCGTTGCACAAGCATTTCAAAGGCCTTCATGTCACCTTTTTGTGCTTGTTTAACGAGCGCTAAATCTACCGCTTTTTCAGACATTTCGATTTGTTTATCCTGTTTTTTTTTCATTGACGCCTTCTATGACATGTCTCATTAACAAAAGTTTAATAATTTTTTAATTATCTCTAAATTAGATGCCTTAACACAATTCATAAACAACAAATCGGTGAAAAAGCAAAAAACATTCTTACGATGTTCCCATTAACTTTATTCTTTGTGATAATAACTCTTCAACATCTTCTTCAGGAAGAGGCCTTGAAAATAAGAATCCCTGAAAATATTCACACTCTCGCTCAAGCAAATACTCTCGTTGTTCTTCAGTTTCAACACCTTCTGCTATTATTTTGCGATTCAAACGTTTAGCAATATTGATTGTGGCATCAAGAATTGCCTCATCTTCAGGATTAAGCCCTATATTGGCAACAAAGGATTGATCTATTTTGATGTAGTGAGCTGGAATTTTTTTCACATAATCCAAACTGGAATGCCCTGTTCCAAAATCATCTATTGACAAGGTACAACCTATGCTAACTATTTGATTAAGTAGTTCAACCAAGTTTGGAACCACATCTAAACTAATGGTTTCTGTAATCTCGAAATCTATATAATGTGGATGAATTCCTGAGGCATTAATAATATTCTCAAGTTTCTTCGGTAATTGGTTGTCCATTAATTGCACAACCGAAAGGTTTATTGAACACGTTAATGTTAAACCAAATCTTCTTTGCCATTCAATTAATTTTTTGCATGTATGTTTTGCAATATATTCACCTAAATCATTAATAAGTCCCGTTTCCTCTGCCAATGGAATAAATTGACCTGGGTTTATCATACCTAATTCAGGATCAATCCACCTAACTAGGGCTTCAAAACCAATAATATCTTCGGTCAACGCATCAATTTTAGGCTGATAAAAAACCTTAATGTGTCCTGAGTCTATAGCCAATCTAAGATTCTCTTCCATTTCAATTTTTTGTTTTAATGCTTGACCTGTTTCAGAAAACTTAAATATAACATAATTATTCTTCCCTTGTAGCTTGGCATCGTACAGTGCCATATCGGCATTTTTCATCATACTAGCCACTGTTTGCCCATCGTCAGGAAAAATTGATATACCAATATTACAATTGATATCAACTTCATCTCCATTAGACAGCAACACTGATTTACTCAGTAGAGCAAAGATTTCAACAGCTTTTTGTTCTGCAAATTCTTTTTCAAGGTGTGGTTTGAGCAGTACCAAAAACTCATCTCCAGATAACCTATAAACCTGCCCATGGTGACCCACTACTCTAACGAGTACCTTAGATAAGTTCACGATAATTTCGTCTGTTATCTCAATCCCATACCTTCTGTTATAATAGTTTAATTTTTCAAAATCAATAATCATCAAAGATAAATAGTGATTGAGTTCAATGCCTGTTTCAATAATTGTTGATAACTTTTCAGTCATTGAATTCCTGTTTGGCAAATTTGTTAACTTATCAACTTGCCCTTCTTTATTTCGTTGACTGATAATCCCTTTTTCAAACAAATATAACTGACAACGACAGACCAAGGTTGATAAGATTAGCTGAATTGCTTGATTGTTTTGCTTGGCATCAGTTCCAACAACAATTGACCCCATTACTTTTTGGTTGTAGTGAATAGAATAAACAAGTAACTCTTCTGTTTTCAGTAAGTTAAGTAACTTAAAATACTGGTCATTCATGTCACTGATATTATTAATTTTACAACTCTTTCTTGCTTGACTTATGGCTACAAAAGCATCTAATCCAGAATCAATAATAGCATTCTTCACATCAGTTGGTGCAACCACAACCATTTCTTCTATTGCATCATTATAATTTTCATAATAAACAAGCAGATTAAGATTAAATCTTTCCTTCAAATCGGCAAAATATGCTCTAATATTTTGGGTATTAATAGATAGCTGGTTAATCTCTTCAATGTATTTAATAAGACTCGTTGAAATGTCTGCCACTTCTTGAGTTTTTAATAAACCAACATAGACCATTTCACCATCAAGAAACCCTAAATGATACTCACAAATTAACAACTGGGATGATCTTTCACTTGAGAATTCCAAAGAGAAAACAACTTTTTCATTGGAGGTTATCTGTTTAATATAATCGGGGTATTTATCTTTATTCTCGGCTGAATCTAACTCATACCAACATTTTCCAACTAACAAATTTTCTGGGGTGCTTAACAAGTCTAATAAAGCTTCATTCACTAGAATGATTTTTTGACTCTGGGCACTAACCACAAGCAATGGCTGTATGGAGTCGGAAAAAAACATTTCCAGTAGCTCTTGGGTATACTCACTATTTTTAGTTTTATTATCTGCCATCATTGTTAACTATTAGAAATTACCCATTTTGCATCCCTGAGTTTATATTTTTTCACGTGTTTATTTTCCAATTCAATTTCTTCGGCATTTCTCTCTAAAAAATTAAAATTCATATCTTCATTCATTAAAAATAAAAAGCGTGTATTATCATTTACTTCTAAAAAAGCCGTTGCAGATGGCAAAGTTGATTTTAATTCAAGTAAATCCGAATTATTTATGCCCGGAAAAACATACACCGCAAAATAGTGGTTTTTTGTTGCATATTTTAATGCTTCAAGTACAGAACGAGTTGCTGGTAATGGTGTTTGTCTTGAACGAATATTAACTAATCCAGCATTTGACATCCATATATAAACTGCCATACCAGAGCGCACTGAGATTTGTGTTAAGGCTTCAACAATTTCATCAGTCTTTTGACTGGAAATATATTGAAAATTAGTGGCATTCCTGATTTTCTTTTCAATTGAATTTATAGCTGATAGTGGTAAACTCATGACTAATCACATTGTCTCTGTAGGCAACAACTCTCCTTTAAATGGAGCTAAAAGAGTTTCTATTCTAGTACGGATTTGTTCCATATCTGAATTGTCAGAAAACTGAATACCAATTCCTGAATGTTTAATCCCTGTTGCACCAGCAGGCGTTATCCATATCACTTTCCCAGTAACTGGAACCTTTTCTTCATTGATTAAAGAAAATAATAAAAAGACCTCATCACCTAATTTATATTGGCTATTTGTCCGAATAAAAATTCCACCATTCTCAATATGCGGAATATAAATCTTATGCAATTCACTAACATCTTTTACATCACAAGATAAAATCCCTTTTTTACCCATTCCTGCACCCATAAACGCCATATTCTATAACCTCTTTATATTTAGTTAATTAGACATTATAACCGTTATTGACAACAATTTTTGATAATTTTAAAAAAAACACTAACGAATGGTACTGCTTGATGCTTTTTTCCACATCAATAGTAGTTTTTCTAACTGTAATTCAACTTTTAATGGCAATTCCAGTCTTTTACTAAACTGGTGAATATTTCTTATGAACACCAGCAATCCACTTTCCTCAGAAGCAATACTAAAATCAAGTTTTGCAGTATTTGTATTTCTTAAGCCATTTTTATGTGACAAATATCCCAATAAAATAACTGCAATGAAATTCAAGTTATGGTGCCAATTATTACTGAACCATTTTTTACTCACTTCAAGTAAAGTAATCGTATTTTTCTGTAAATTTTCCATATCCTTCACCATTGCTCTTACATCATCAAGAGTATTATTTTGTAAAATAGAATAAGCCTGCAGAGGTGAATTGTCAGACAAAAATAAAGCAAAAGCAATATCATCTTCTTTACAATCAGTTTGCGATGTCAACCATTGATGTGCTAATGACTGAGATATGGGTTGTATAGTAATTTTAACACATCGACTTCTTATGGTAGGCAGCAATTGTCCCACTTCATTGGTTGTTAAGATAATCAGTACTTTTTGTGGCGGCTCTTCAAGTGTTTTCAACAAAGCATTAGCTGATGATAGGTTCATCTTCTCTGCCTCTTCTATAATGATAACCTTGAATTGGTTTTTTGACGAAGTTAATACCACATCATTGGTTAATTTACGAATCTGACTGACTTTAATAACAGCATTTTCTGCTTTAATTACGCTTAAATCCGTATGATTTCCTGCTTTCAATAATTCACATGCACTGCATTGAAAACACACTCCTTCATCATCAACATTTTCACACATCGCTAAATGTGCCATTTCTTTGGCAAGTTCTACCTTACCCATACCTCGTGGGGCTGAAAGTAAAATAGCATGAGGAATTCTTTGCTCTCTTACTAAAGGAATAAATTGCTCAATATTTTCTTTTAACCAAGGCAAACTCATTTCATCAGCCCCTCTTTCTTGGTTTCAAAAGCAGAATTAATAGCCTTTTTTACCGCACTGTAAGATTGTGAAGCATCAATAATGGCGTATTTACTTGGATTATGTTTCGCTTTATCTCGATAAGACCGAGTAATTCGGTGAAAAAAATCCAATCCTTCTTGTTCAATTCTATCGGTCTGCCCTCTTGATTTGATTCTTTCTAATCCAATTTCAGGTTCAATATCCATCAAAACAGTTAAATCTGCCTGCACATCACCAACAATAAAATCATCCATCCATTTGACCACATCATAACCAAGTTCACGCCCACCACCTTGATAGGCATAACTGGCATCTACAAAACGATCTGAAACAACCCAAATCCCTTTTGCTAGATTAGGTTTGATAACATTTTCAATGTGCTCATTTCGCGCAGCAAACATTAATAACAATTCCGTTTTTGCATGTAAATGCTCCGAATGTAACAATATCTCGCGGATTTTTTCCGCATTTGGCTCGCCTCCAGGCTCCCGTGTGCAAATATAATCAACCCCCCATTTATTGAGAATCTTTTTAATTGTTTTTAATGCGGTTGTTTTTCCAGCACCTTCAGAACCTTCTAAGGTAATAAATCGAGCATTATTGGTCATTACAGTTTTTTTCCTTTGAGGTAGTCTTTAACTGCCCTTTGGTGTTGTTCATACGTATCTGAGAAATAATGTCCTCCACGATTGTTGGCAACAAAATAAAGAGATTTTCCTTCTTTTGGATGAGCACTGGCAGCAATGGATTCAATACTTGCCATGGCAATAGGTGTTGGTGTCAATCCTTTTCTTGTGTAGGTATTATAAGGTGTATCAGTTTTTAAATCCTTAGTTCGAATATCACCGTCATAATTTTCACCCAAACCATAAATAACAGTAG
>JALWML010000535.1 GCA_027083915.1 Lysobacterales bacterium
TATTACAATGTGCCATGACCTGATTCTCCAATTAATTCAATGAGTTGTAGTAACTACATTATATCAAATTGGGTGCAGAATCAGGTCATTTATTCAAATCCTTTTTTGTTAACGGGACAGTAGTGATGATAAATAGCCTTTGAACTATGGTAAGGGTTTATTGTCGCATTTAGGTGTTATTTACTTAAGAGGTCACTATGTCAGCACCAAAAAAAGAATCTGTATTTTTTAGAATTATTGCTTTTTTATCATTGATTGATACAGAAGTTTTGGCGAAAAGTGGGCGTTATGATCGTATGTTGGCTTTTGCTATGGTATTTAGGCAATTGGTGACTTTTGCATTTACCTTTTTGTTGTTTACTTATGGTGTTTCTTTGTTTTTGGGGCAAACAGCGGCGATTGTTTCGGGTTTTGTTTTTGCTTTGACTTTGTTCTTTTTGGATCAAGCCATTATTGGTTCGGATTGGGCGTTGAAAAACCCCTTTAAAGGCGGTTTTCCCTTTCGTAAAATATTTGGATTGATTCCGCGTATTTTTTATTCATTAATCATTGCCATAGGTTTGGCAACTTTGGCAGAGATTAGCCTGCAAGCCAATGCCATTGATGAACAGATTCAAAAAGATGTGGTGAACAATAATAAAGAATACTTTGCTCGCATGAATGTCTATGAACAAGAGTTGGATACAGCGGTCAATATTAGTGAGCAAAAAGCCAAAGATTTGCAACAAAAAATAAAAACTGCGCAGCAACAGGGTTTAGCGATTCAAACACAAGAGTCAGATTTTGACAAACAAACCATTAATAACACCTTGGATAACAAAAAAGTATCAATGGCTGAGTTGAAATCACAACAAAAGATTTTAAACAAAGAATTATTAACCTTAAATAAGTCACTTTCTAAAACTCGCAAGGATTATCAGTTTTGGTTTAATGAAGCCATTTTGGAACGCACTGGAAAAGATGGACGCGCACCCACCGAAGGAGAAAAATACAAACGTGCAGTTAAAACCTATGAAGAATTAAAGCTGTTAATAACGAGTATTGAAAAAGATGTCTTGGCAACTCAAAATAAAATAAAAACTATCGAGCAGCAAATAAATGCCGAGACAGAAAAATTAAATGATTTGCAATTGCAACAAAGTGCGCTAGAAAATAAACAACTTAATTTGCAAGAAAATCAAAAGCAGGTTCAAGAACTTGAAGTGCAACTTGTGGCTATACAAAAAGAGCTGAAAGCACAAATTGAAGATAAGCAACTCAAGCTTGAGCAGCAACGAATGACTTTGCAGAGTGAAGGTTTGTTTTATGAACGCAAAACAGGCGTGTTGACTCGCTATTTGGCTTTACAAAAAATTCACTTAGACCCTGTGCTTGGCGAAGTGGCTACATTGTTTAGTTATATGTTGAAAATATTCTTTATTGCTATTGAACTCATGCCGGTTATTATTAAATTATTCTTTAGCCCTTTTAGTTTTTATTCACTAAAAATGTACCGCAAGATGCAGGTGGCATTGTTAGAAGAAAAAGCTAAATTGGAATACGCACAAATGAAGTATGAGCAAGAAAAAGAATGGATGCAAAAAGAATTTGATAAAAACCGAGAGGGAAAAGTGGAAAAACGTTACAACAAAGCCATTATGGTTTGAATTTAATAGTATCGTGCATGAAACCAGTTTCGGGGAGCGAAGTTAATGCTGTGATGAGATGTTCGGCAACGTGTTTTGGCGTGATGAGTTTATTATCTGTTTTTAATTGCTTAAAATCACTGCTATAGGGAAAGATTTCATCCGTAGAACTGCGCAGTGTTTTCTGCATGGCGGTATCAACAACGCCAGGGGAATAACTGTTGATTAAAATTCCCATCGGTTCAAGTTCGGTTTTGAGAACATTTGTAGCCATTAAAGCTGCTGCTTTGGAGATACAATAGCTGCCAATTCCTGCATAAGCGTTGTTTGCAGCACGAGATGTTAGGGTTAAGATTCGTGCTTTGTCGTGGGCTTGTTTTAACTGTGGCAATAACTGTTGCGTTAAAAAGATTATCGGTTCAACATTAATAGTAATACTTTGGGTAAATTCTGTGTTATCAGCTTCAATAAGCTTTTTTGGTGGATAAAGCACAGCAGCATTGTGTAAAAGGAAATCAAGTGGTTGTTTGATTCGACTAGCAATAGTTTCTCTGCCCTTAGCAGTCGAAATATCTGCAACAATGGTTTGAATTGTTGGGTATTGTTCTTGTAAAGCATCAAGTTTATCTTTGCTTCGTGCAGTGGCAACAACACCCAAACCCATTTTTTCAGCATAACGAACACATGCCGCTCCAATACCACGACTAGCTCCTGTAATTAAGATTGTTTTATTCATGATTTTCAATAAAAGAGACCTTTGCATAACTCGTTGAACGAGTAAAAAAGTTGTAAAAAACTCCACTCTGCGGTAAAAAATTCGCAAATAGCGAGCTATTCGACTCATTTTTTGCCTTGATTGGAGCTTTTTCCATTCTTTTTTCCATCGCCCCAGAGTTATGCAAAGGTCTCTAAAAAAAGCTTAATGCATT
>JALWML010000536.1 GCA_027083915.1 Lysobacterales bacterium
CTATACAAACAATCTAATGAAATATTAAAACCAATTATTCCCATATTTGAGCTAAATAACCGCAATAATGTATACAATAAAATCACCCAAATGTCCAACCAGTTCGCAGGAGGTAGAGATGAAGAAGATTGTAAAAATGGACTTAAAACTTTGAATAAGCTAAGCCCGGAAATTAAACAACAGACACCCAATTGGAAAAGGCTGGGTGCGGAAATATGGATAGTTGGTTTATTGAAATCTTGTCAATATAAGAATGAAGCTTTACATTGGAAGCAATCTGCCAAGCAAATATCAAAAAACATTTACGAGGCAGATTCACAAGGTTATAAAACATTGCTTGAACATTTACAATATTAACCCACCGGGTTAATAATATGATGTTAGATATTCATTATGCTTTATTCTTTTTCCAACCGGCTCACATTACGGTAAGCTTTGGGTAATAAACTGCCGCGTTTAGCGCGATAACCGAGGAAGTTTTGTAAGTCATTCCACTTAATGCGGATATACTTTTTGCCAACCCAGACGAGGAATGATTGATTTTCACTAAGCACTAACATATCAACCATGGTTTCATCACCCGCTTTCAATAACTTCGGCGGAATATTGATCATCTTATTACCTTTGCCCTTGGTTAAATGCGGCAATTCGTGTGCAGGGAATGCCAATAAGTGACCAGCTGAAGTGGCACAAACAATAAAGTCCTCATCAACATTATTGACAACTTTCGGAGGTAAGACGGTAAAGTCGCCTTTGGGCACGGATATTGCGTGTTTACCCGCTTTGACTTTGGAGTATAAATTCTCCATCTCGGTAATAAAACCATAACCAGCAGATGATGCCATCAATAAAAGCGTATCGGGTTTTTCACAGATTGTAGCGACAAATTGTGAGTCCTCTGGCAACTTAAATTTGGTGGTTAAAGCCTCGCCCTGACCACGCGCAGATGGTAAAGTGTGTGATAACAAGGAAAAAGCACGACCATAATTACTCAAGAAAACGGCATTGAGGTTGGTGCGACCATAGGCATGGTGTGCGTATTCATCGCCTGATTTAAAGTTTAATTTGGTGATGTCAATATCATGACCTTTGGCAGCACGTACCCAACCAGCTTTGGATAAAATAATAGTATTAGGCTCATTAGGCACTAAAGATGTCTCATCAAAGACCTTTGCTGCGGCTCTGTCTACTATAGGTGAGCGTCGCGCATCGCCGTGTAATTCTGTTTCTTCCATTATTTCAGTTTTGATCAGTTTCTTTAACTTCGCACGTGACATCAAAATACCAGAAATTTTATCGCGTTCAGCCATCAATTCCATTTGTTCGGTGCGAATTTTCATCTCTTCAAGTTTGGCTAAATTGCGCAACTTGGTTTCTAAAATGGCTTCAGCTTGAATTTCTGATAGTTTAAAGGTTTCAATCAAAGTCTCTTTGGGATGATCTTCTTCACGGATAATGCGAATCACTTCATCCAAATCCAAATAAGCAATCAACAAACCTTCTAAAATATGCAAACGTGCATCAACCTTGTCGAGTCGAGTTTGCAAACGTCTACGAACAGTCTCGGTTCTAAAGACCAACCATTCGTGCAAAATCATCTTGAGGTTTTTAACTTGCGGACGTTTGTCCAAGCCAATCATGTTTAAGTTGACTCGAAATGATTTTTCTAAATCGGTAGTCACATACAAATGACTCATTAAACCTTCGTAATCAATGCGGTTAGAGCGTGGAATAATGACAAGCCTAAACGGATTTTCATGATCGGATTCATCTCGCAAATCCTCAACCATAGGCAGTTTTTTAGCTCGCATTTGGTTGGCAATTTGTTCTAAAATTTTGGCAGGGCTGGCTTGATGGGGCAAAGCGGTGATAACAATGTTTTTATCTTCACGCGAGTGCACACAACGCATACGAATACTGCCCGTGCCTTTGCTGTACATTTCGACAATGTCCTTGCGTGGCGTAATGATTTCCGCAAAAGTTGGGTAATCAGGACCCTGAATATGTTGGCATAAATCTTCTATTGTTGAATCAGGATGGTCAAGCAACTGAAACAGTGCAGCTGAGACTTCACGTAAATTATGTGGAGGCACATCGGTTGCCATACCCACGGCAATGCCAGAACCACCATTGAGTAAAATATTAGGTAAGCGTGCAGGCAAAAACACAGGTTCTTGCAAGGTACCATCAAAATTTGGTTGCCAATCAACCGTTCCAAGAGGAACTTCCTGCAATAAAGATTTTGAATAAGCGGTCAAACGTGATTCGGTATAACGCATGGCTGCAAAGGATTTAGGGTCATCGGGTGATCCAAAATTACCTTGCCCATCCACCAAAGGATAACGGTAAGAAAAAGGTTGTGCCATTAACACCATCGCTTCATAACTGGCAGAATCACCATGTGGATGGTATTTACCAATTACATCACCAATAGTACGGGCTGATTTTTTATGTTTGGATTTAGCCGATAAACCCAATTCGCTCATGGCAAAGATTATGCGTCGTTGCACAGGTTTTAAGCCATCACCAACAAAAGGCAACGCACGG
>JALWML010000537.1 GCA_027083915.1 Lysobacterales bacterium
GGCAACCTCTTTTGGCACACCTAATAAACGTAAAATACCATTGGTGATAAGGTTTGTACCCCAAACCAGTGGATAAAGAACTTTCAGTAATGGAGTAAGAATATAGGCAGCTGGAAAGGCGATTCTCTCTGGATGCAAAGCGGCGTAAGTTTTTGGAGTCACTTCTGCAAAAATCAGTATGACTAATGTTAATAGAACGGTTCCATAGGCTGCAGTTGCCTCTGGACTCAAGCCATGGTCAGCTGCAATTTTGAAGGCTGTAATTGTGGCAATTGTTGAGGCTGCAATATTGATAAAATTGTTACCTATAAGGATTAAACCAATTAACCGATCGGGTTCTTCTAGGAGTTTTTGTGCTAAGCGTGCTGATTTACTGGTTTTGGCTTTATTTTTTAACTTTAAGCGGTTTAAAGTCATCAAGGCGGTTTCAGAACTTGAGAAAAAGGCAGATAAAAAAACTAAGATAATTAGTAAGGTAAAGAGAAAACTCAGCGGAACGTCGTTCATGTTATAAAATCCATTCCATTACGATTTTACTACCCAAATATCCCATTGCCAATGAAAACATTCCAACAATAGTTAAGATAATGAGTTTTTCACCGCGCCACCCTTTGCTTAAACGACCTAAAATCAATAATCCAAAGGTCAACCAAGCCAAGAGAGAAAACACTACTTTATGACCAAGGTGTTGAGCCATAAAATCATCAATGAAAATAACACCTGATAATAATGAAGTAGTTAATATGAGCCAGCCTAATATAATGAGTTGAAAAAGTTTCTTTTCTTCATCCATTATTGACATCATATTACTGCCATCAAATTGAGAGTTTTTAATTTTTTTTATATGCACCCATAATGATATAGCAAATAAAGTAGCAACGGCTAATATGGCGTAGGCTAACATCGATAAACTGATGTGTAAGTCTAACTGCCATGAAAATTCTTTATAGGGTTGAGTGGCGTGTTGATTCTTAATGAGTAAAAACGATGATAAGACAAAGAAAGTGATAGGTATTTTAATCCATTGGCTTTTAAGTTTAAAAATAAAGACTACAAGCATAGCAAGCCAAGAGACTAATAAGATTGAATTTGAAATATTAAGCATCCAGCCATTCTTATCAAACAGACTGTTATAACAAATTATGCCATGTAGAAGCCAGGCAATAATCCCCGAATAATGACTAATAGCCATTTTTTTGAACGGAGTTGTCCATAAAATATAGAATAAAGCCGAGATAAGGATTAAGCCAAGCATAAATTTTGTTTTAAATTTGATTGTGATTTTGTCATACCAAGCATTATAATGAAGCACTTCAAAAATACCAAGTGAAAAGAATAACTCATGTTTGATAATTTAAAAGACAATTTAGCTAAATCGATACAAAAGATTAAAGGACAAGCCACTTTAACTGAAGATAATATTAAAGATGCACTTCGAGAAGTTCGCATCGCTTTGCTTGAAGCGGATGTAGCACTGCCCGTAGTTAAAGAATTTATTGAACAAGTTAAAACACGTGCCATTGGTGAAGATGTTTTAACCAGTCTACAACCCGATCAAGTCTTAATCAAAATTGTTAAAGAAGAATTGACCAATACACTGGGCTCAACCAGTGAAGGTTTAAACTTATCAGCACAACCTCCCGCAGTTATCTTAATGGCAGGTCTTCAAGGTGCAGGTAAAACCACTTCAACAGCAAAACTTGCAAAATATTTGATTGAAAGAGAAAAGAAAAAGGTTATGGTTGTTAGTGCCGATGTTTATCGTCCAGCAGCTATCGAACAACTGCAAACCGTTGCAGACCAAGTTGGGGCTACTTTTTTCCCATCTTCGGTTATTGATGATCCTGTTTCAATTGGTAAAAATGCTGTTGTAGCTGCTAAAAAGGGATTTTTTGATGTATTAATTGTCGATACAGCAGGGCGTTTAGCCGTTGATGATGCCATGATGGCAGAAATCAAAGGCATGCAAACAAGCTTAAATCCTATCGAAACTCTATTTGTTGTTGATGCCATGACAGGTCAAGATGCGGCAAATACTGCCAAAGCATTTGGCGAGGTGTTAAAATTAACAGGTGTTATTTTAACAAAACTCGATGGTGATGCCCGTGGTGGTGCAGCTTTATCAGTGCGAAATATTGTTGGTAAACCCATTAAGTTTATGGGGGTTGGTGAAAAGATGGAAGCCTTGGAGCCTTTTCATCCTGACCGAATTGCTTCAAGTATTTTAGGAATGGGCGATGTATTGACTTTAGTTGAAGAAATTGAACGAAAAGTTGATAAAAAGAAAGCCGATAAACTAGCTAAAAAAGTACAAAAAGGCCAACGTTTTTCATTAATAGATTTTAAAGAACAACTTGAACAAATGCAAAACATGGGCGGCATGTCAGCAATGATGGATAAACTACCTGGTATGGGTAATTTACCTGATGCTGTAAAAAATCAGGTTAATGATAAATTAACAGATAAGAAAATAGCCATTATTAATTCAATGACAAAAAAAGAACGCAAATTTCCCCAGTTGATAAAAGGTTCAAGAAAACGTCGAA
>JALWML010000538.1 GCA_027083915.1 Lysobacterales bacterium
TGGTGTTTTAAGTACTAAACATTCTAGCAATGACTTTAGAAAATTAAAAAACAAACTGTATATAGTTGCCTGTGAAATTGATACTGGTAAGATTGCAACCTTTAGTACGGATGAAAATTCCGATGTACCTATATCAAAAGCTGTGCAAGCTTCTTCGGCTTTGCCGGGTTTATATGCTCCAGTAAATATCAAGGGGAAATTTTATGTGGATGGTGCTTTGCGTCGCACCATGAATGCATCAGCAGCCCTTGATCAAGATGTACAGTTGTTGTTTGCTGTTAATCCCATTGTGCCGTTTGAAAGTGAACAAGTGCATGATGAAAAGTCAAAATTGTTAAAAGCTGGTTTACCCATGATATTATCGCAAACCTTCCGTTCAATTGTACAATCGCGTTTAAAATCAGGTTTGGACAAATACACCACACATTATCCCAAAGCTGATATTATTTTGGTTGAACCTAATAATGATGACGAAATGTTATTTAATACCAACCTTTTTAGTTATTCTCGACGTGATGAATTGTGTGAATATGCTTACCAACAAACCAGAAAGCAAATTCAAGAAAAAATTAAAGACATTCAATCTATCTTGAAAAGACATAAGTTTAGTATCAATGAAAAGAATTTGTTTGATGAAAAACGTACCTTGAATGATTTTCTTGAGCAGCAAAAACATGGGCATTCTCGCGTTAAGCGCCGGTTGGATGAAACTTTGAATAAATTGCAAAGAAGCATTAGTCAATAAAATTAATCCCGCAGTTTAATACTGCGAGATTAATTAGCAACTTATTTGGGTACTAGTTTTTTGTGTGTTCAACAGTAACATCAGTATAAATGCCACCACGTACCATAAATTCTACACGAACTTTCATCCAACGTGGATCAGTGGCTTTTACGAGGTCATCTAAGATTTCATTTGTTACCGCTTCATGAAAAGCACCAGTATCTCGGAAAGACCACACGTATAATTTCAAAGATTTTAGCTCAACACATAACTCATCAGGAGTATAATCCAAATAAATAGTAGCAAAATCTGGCTGTCCAGTCTTGGGACAAAGGCAAGTAAATTCAGGGATTCGGATAGAAATAGTGTAATCTCTGTCTTTTTGTGGGTTAACAAATGTTTCTAAGTCTTTGCATGCGGTTGTAGTCATGGCATAATGTACGGTTTAAAAAAAGTGCACCTTAAACAATTAAAAAAGGAATAGCAAGTCAATATGCGATTAACCAAGATAAAATTAGCAGGATTTAAGTCATTTGTTGACCCAACCGAGTTTCTCATGCCATCAAACTTAATTGGTGTGGTTGGTCCAAATGGTTGTGGCAAGTCAAATATCATTGATGCCGTTCGTTGGGTGATGGGCGAAACCTCTGCGAAAATGTTGCGTGGAGCTTCAATGACGGATGTTATATTTAGCGGTTCAAGTGCACGAAAACCCGTTGGAACTGCCATGGTTGAATTGGTTTTTGATAACACCGATGGCAAAGTCACAGGTGAATTTGCTAAATACAATGAAATTTCGGTCAAACGTCAAGTTTCACGTGATGGACAGTCGGCTTATTACCTTAATCGCACCAAATGCCGTAAAAAAGACATAACTGACTTATTTTTAGGAACAGGGCTTGGACCTCGAAGTTATGCCATTATCGAACAAGGTATGATTTCACGCATTGTTGAGTCTAAACCTGAAGAATTGCGCAGTTATATTGAAGAAGCCGCAGGTATATCAAAATACCGCGAACGCCGTAGAGATACCGAACGCCGAATAAAACGTACACGCGAAAACCTAGAAAGATTGGATGATTTGCGAGCCGAAATTGGTAAACAAATTAACAAACTGCACCGTCAAGCCAAAAATGCCGAAAAATACAAAGGACTTAAAGATAAATTTCGTGTAATGGAAGTGGAACTATTAAGTTTAAAATGGAAAAGCTGGCACGATAGAACGAAGCGTTCGACAGAAGTTGTTACTGAACTCGATTTGGCACTTGAAGAAATAAAAACCAGTTTGACCGGCAGTGAAACACATATTGAGAAGCAACGCATTGCACACCACGTATTGCAAGACAAGGGCAATAAAGTGCAAGAACAATTGTATTCGGTTAATACTGAAATTGGCAAAATTGAACAGTTTATCAGTCACACCAAGTCTTTATCGCAACGTTTGCAAACAGAGCTGAAAGAGGCTGAAGAAGCTTTTGCCATAAGTCAGGAGCAGTTAGAAAAGGATAAAGCTGATTTAGATTCGGCTCAAATTGAATTAAAAAAAGTTGAACCACAATTACAAGAAGCAGAACTTAGGGTTAAAGAAAAACAAGAAGCTTTTTCCACATTAGAAGATGAGTTGTTGGAATGGCAGAGCAGTTGGAATAATTTAGTTTCTCAAATTGCGGAAAAAAATCGTATCGTTGAGGTGGAACAAACTAAAATTGCCAGTTTAGATCAGCAATTAATTCGCCAAAGTGATAGATTGCAAACTTTACAAAAAGAATCATCGGATGCCACCGCCAAACCATTAGAGCTAGAGTTGGAAG
>JALWML010000539.1 GCA_027083915.1 Lysobacterales bacterium
AAAAATTTATTA
The DNA here is from genome assembly GCA_027083915.1 of Lysobacterales bacterium. Lineage (GTDB taxonomy): Bacteria > Pseudomonadota > Gammaproteobacteria > Xanthomonadales > Marinicellaceae > NORP309. The sequence goes on from JALWML010000539.1 coordinate 13, forward strand.
AAAAGGGTTTTAAACAAGTGATGCTCAAACCATTTAATTACAACAAACTTTTGAAGACAATAACGACTAACATATAAAAGATATGAAAAATAAAACCACTCTTCACAGCCTTTCTTCTGAGATTTCTGCTCTCAACAGCAGCTTATCCCCTTATATAAAAATAATATCAGACTTGGATTTGTATGAATTGTTACTTAATAAAGACAACAGTATCGTTTTGTTTGAAAAAAAACAAATGGATAAAGTATTGCCTGTCATAGACTCTATTAATAATGATAAAAGTCGATTTATTTGCATTGGTGAAAATCTTGGCTCCGAAGAGAGACTGACCTTACTCAACCGAAATATTGAGTTTATAACACCAGAAAAATTTGCAGAATTGAGTTATTATTATTTTGAAGTCAGTTCTAACTCTTCATCACAAAAAGTTTTATTTGTTGAAGATGATAAAGCACAGATACTATTAATCGAGCATATTTTGACAGAAGCAGGCATAACCGTAAAGTCAATAACAAAAGCAGAAGAAGTATTGGATATGCTTGATTCATTTAAGCCTGATTTGATACTAATGGATCTAAATTTAGAAGGAATCACAGGAGACAAGCTGGTTAAGGTTATTAGAAAAAAACCAGTTTTTGCCAATTTGCCTATTGTTTTTTTGACTGCTGATACAAGCCTAGAATCCAGAATGAAAGTCTTGAATTCAGGAGCAGATGATTTATTAACAAAACCAATCAACCCAAATTTATTAGTAGCAGCTTTAAAAAACAGAATGCAACGAAGTTCATTACTTCATGTTGCAACACAACCCAAAGAAACAACAATTCACAACCTAGAAGAAGAGACTCTAGACAGGTTACACGTATTCTTTAAAGAAAATAAAAGTAACCCAGATGCATCTATAATTTGGTTAAAAGTAAAAAATAAACACGAGATAAGAAAAAAACTAGGCTTTCAAGGCTTTAAAAAAATAAGCCGTAAAATGTTTGAAACCATTCCTACGGATAACATAAAGATAGATTTTAAATATGAAATTAACGATGGGTTGTTTGTTTTTTGTTCTCCTTCATCGGGTAGAAAACAAGCTTATGAGTGGGTTGAAAACGCACAAAAATGGTTATCAAAAAACTATTTTTCAGTAAATGGAAAGGATTATTTCATAGATGTTTCTGCAATAATTTTAGCTGATATTGCAAATAAAACTGAAAAAGAAGATTTAATTCGTAAAGCTGAAAACATATTGATAGATGGAATTTCAGATCAAAACATTGCATTTTTGGAAGAAGGCATAGAAGAAAAGAGATTTTATTTGGTTAAAACTCAAATAGAGAATTCAATCAAAACACGAAACTTCAAGTGGCACTATCAAGGCATAGTATCAACAGAAGATGAGTCCCAAGAAATTTACCAAGTCATGTTAAGAATCTTAACAGACTCTGGAAAAGAATTAGGCACTGAGGACTATTTAGAAGCGGCTCAAAAATCGGGATTATTAAGATTACTTGATCGCTTTACATTAGAACATGCTATCCGCAAAATTCGCAACAGTGAACATCAAAATAGCTCGACAAGAATATTGCTTAATCAAGTCATGTCTGGTTTTACCTCCAAGGAAGTGCGAAGTAAAAAACTAGCAACCATTACTTCTCTGAACTTACCTGAAAAATCGCTTATTTTTCAATTTAATAAAAATGACGCGCAAGAACATATGAGTATTTTAGGCGAAGTAGGAAGAGAGTTAAACCATGCCAATATCAAGGTGTGTTTATCTAATTTTGATTGTTCAAACTTATCATGGAAGATAGCACGTAAACTCAATGTCAGTTGGATTAGGCTACGATCATTTAAAAAAGGTGACTCAATCCTTGATGCTGACAATCCAGACAACTTATCAAAAACAATCAATAAAGCTCATGTGCTTGGGTATAAGGTCGTTGTTTCTCGAGTTGATAATGCAGGATTGGCAGCTAACTTGTGGAAGCTTAATATAGATTATTTGCAAGGTAATTTTATACAGCCTGCGGTTGAGACTCTGGAATAATGCGAATGAACTTAAAGATCTCTTATATTATATATTTCAATTGATTGGTGTTCTAAATCACCACCCCAGTTGAGAGACATATAGCCAGTATTTTTATGAGTTTGTGAAAAATCAAACGAAATATAGACTTTGTAGTCAAAACTGCAAGTTTCTAAATAACCAATAACACTGTTTTTTGAAAACATTTTAATGCCCTGAAACTTATATTTTTCTAGTTCATTTGGTATAGGGAATTTATCAGATCCATACCTGCCATAGGGATTTTCTTGTGCAAGGTTTTTCATTGTATTGAATAAATATTCTTTTTCCTTAGTTGTTAAACTTTTTATAAAAGTAACTGATTTTGAATTTTCTCCACAGTAGGTATTAGTAGCATCACATGCTACTATTAACAAACACAACAAAAATAAGATGATTTTCATGATAAAATTAATTTTGTCACAAACCTACCCTTATAACAAAACACTTCACCCAATAAAAAA
>JALWML010000540.1 GCA_027083915.1 Lysobacterales bacterium
GCACAGTTGCAGCCTAATATCTTTCCTGCTTTGCGTGTAGCTATTGATAATGACAGAAATAAAAAAGGACGTTTTATTATTACCTGCTCTAGTTCGGTTGATTTATTGCATTCTATTTCTGAATCGTTAGCTGGTCGTGTTGCCATTGTGGAAATGTCACCTTTGACCATGAGCGAAGCTTTTGAACAAGCACAACCTGAAATTTATGATTTAATAGCCAATAAAAAGTTGTTGAGCCAATTTAATGAGTTAAAACCGACAAATATCGATGTTAAACAACAACATCAATATTGGCTACGTGGTGGCTATCCAAAATTATGGGTCAACAAATCTAAACGCTTTGCTCAATTGTGGATGCAAAATTATATGCAGACCTATTTATCACGCGATATTATGCAATTGTTTCCTGGTTTAAATCGTGAAAAATACCGTTTGTTTATTAATATGCTTGGGCATTTGTCGGGTTCGGTGATTAATTATTCACAAATAGCCCGTTCTTTAGGCGTGTCGCAGCCAACGGTTCGAGATTATTTCAACATCATTGATGGTACATTCATTTGGCGTAATATCCCTGCTTATGAAAAAAATGCCAAAAAAAGAATTGTTAAGCATCCTAAAGGTTATTTAAGAGATTCAGGAATTCTCAATCATTTATTACACCTAAAAGACATTGATGATGTTTTAGCCCATCCTTCCATGGGGCATTCATGGGAAGCCATGGTTATCGAAAATGTCATTCGTGGATTAAAAAATAAGGGTGTTGATTTTGACTATTACTACTACCGAACAGGCACTGGTTCTGAAGTTGATTTAATTTTAGAAGGGGAGTTTGGCTTATTGCCCATTGAAATTAAACACGCACAAAATGTTAAATTCAGAGACATACGTGGCATTATCAATTTTATGAACGATTATCAATGTGATTATGGCATTGTTATTAGCAACACCAGTAAGCCTGTTTATATTAATGAAAAGTTAATCAACATTCCTTTTTCATATTTCTGAATAAATTACTCAGGTGTTTATTTAATCCAAATCATAAGAAATATTAACCGCTCCAAACAGACTTTCATCTTTTTGCCCATAAAACTCTTTACTGCGAAGCACTTGGCTATAGCTTATCCGTACCTTGCCACGCTGATAAGCAATTCCGTATTGTAAATCAACTACCAAAGGTTTTTTATCTACACTGTGGCTGTCTTTAAAAGTATTGCCATCAAGAAAAATATTACGTGTCATTGCACGACCTTCAATTCCTGCAAATAGGTACCAACTACTGCCTTCTTTTGTGGGGTTAAAAAAGGCATTACCGGGAAATCCTGGACTGATATTGGGCGGTCCAATATCGTTGCGGAGGTTTTTACCAAATCGCAGCATCATGCCACCACCTGCATAGGTATAAACATTGCCCAACGCCAAAACCTTATGCGGTGACCACGAATACTCAAAGCCACTTTTCATATACCTGAAATGTTCACTCTTTCGCACATAAGTTACCACAAGTCCCAATTCATCACGTAATTGATTGTCCCAACCGTTTGCATGAGGAACACCAATTAAGTCGTGAAAGCCGTTTTGAGCTTGTTCACCAAGAGATGATGGACCAACAATGCCCAAGGTGAATTCAACCGCATTAATTTTTCGGTAATCGGCAGTATTTTTCATCAAAGATGCCACTGAAGCACTGCCATACAACCAGCCTGCATAAGGGCGGTCATTCTCGATTAGTTCAGTGGTTTGGGTATCCTCAGGTGTAAACATTTTTTGTCCAAAAGCATAACCACGCCCTTTGGTATCAGTGCGTACAAATAAAGGCAATTTATCCACCAGTTTCTCTAACCAAGTGATGGTTTTATCACGCTGAATATAGTTGAATTGTACACCGTTGGTGTAAAACCGATCGGTACTGGTGCCAAACACATCATTTTCGACTTGCACACTCCAATAACCCGATTTATCTGAATCGTGTAATTCAATTTGTGCCTGAACTGATAATGATAAAAACAAAAAGATAAATAATTTCATACTCTTCCCCAAATATTATTATAAATGATTAATACATCCTATGCCTAAATAACCAACCTGCAAACACTAAACACACTACGCCAATAATAGCCATCGGCCAGAACTGTGAAAACAATAGGGTAAAACCATTGCCTTCCAAAAACACACCTCGCAGGATAATCAAAAAATACCGCAACGGATTGATGTAAGTTAATAATTGCACACTATCTGGCATATTGGCAATCGGTGTGGTAAAGCCTGAAAGCACCACCGCAGGTACGATAAATAAAAACGCACCCAAAACTGCTTGTTGTTGGGTTAATGAAATAGCAGAAATCACCAAACCAATACCAGTTGCGGCAATAAGAAATAAGAATAAGCCAAGATACAAGGCTGCAATATCGCCTTGAATCGGTATCTGGAATAGTTTGACAATGATGATTAAAATCAGGGTGGACTCAAGCAAACCGATAACAACACCTGGAATGGCTTTACCTATCAAAATCTGGGTTGGGTTCATCGGT
>JALWML010000541.1 GCA_027083915.1 Lysobacterales bacterium
CATCTGGAAAACGACCTAAAATTCTTCTATATTTAAATTCTGCATCTTGAGCATTGTTTTTTTGGACTGTTAAGTTTGAACGGGCAAGGGATAGTGTTGATTGAATTTTTTTAACTTCTGAATCAGTTGTTAAACCAGATTCAAATAGATCTTTAACATTGCTAAAAATTGTTTCATTTATTTTTATCGTTGTATTTGAGAAAATACATGCGATTTTAACCTAAAATGATTCACAATGCTTAAATAAAATTCGGCAAATCAAAAAAAAACAAATTCGGGTCGTATTTCAAGCTTTTAAATTGTTTCCCTCAATATTTTCGGATTAATCAAGAAATCATAGAATATTCACATCCCTAAAAGAATTTTTGTCATTGCGATGGAGGAACGAGAGAAGCACCAAACGGCAGGATAGCCGTTTTGCCACGCATAGGATATTCTAAAACTTTTGTATAACTGATATTGCCAAATATAAAAACCTAGATTCTCACTTTCATAGGAATGACGTAGACGATTACAAAAAACAATAAATAATGGCGGTGAGGGAGGGATTCGAACCCTCGAAGCGTTTCCGCTTACACACTTTCCAGGCGTGCGCCTTCGACCACTCGGCCACCTCACCATATTTTAGTAGTTACATATTATTAAAATCCAGTTTAGGAAAGTGTGTAACACACTTTTATTCCAGGCATCCTGCCTTAACTTCAGGCATCCAGCCTTACGCACTACGTGCCGATCTAAAGATCGTTCAATTTGTTCCATACAAATTAGTCACCCTTCGGGTCAGCTAAAGCTGTTCAAATCGTTCCGTACGATTTAGTCAGGCGTGCGCCTTCGACCACTCGGCCACCTCACCATTTCTTTACAACACTTTCTACGATTTAGTCGGCTACTTGACCACCTAACCATACAAGGTGCGTGATATTAACTGATTGTTTGTTGCTTATCAAGATTTTCAAATAATATGTGACTATTTACCTATTGTTTCGTTTAGTTAATAGGCTTAAAATCGCTATCATATTTTTATAGAGTAAAATTTCATGAATTTAAAACAAAACTTAAGTTTAATTTTGTCAGTAACGCTACTGGTAAGTTGTTCGACGAAGATGGATGTCAATAAATCTTCAGCACGTTCTTCAGATAAACAAATCGTACAAAAACAAGACGATAAAATATTTAATTTGCCGTATGTTATGCGTGATTTAGATAATGGTTTGCGTGTTATTGTGTTGAAAACCGATTACCCAGAGGTTGTTTCGGTACAAATTCCTGTACAGACGGGTTCACGTAATGAGGTGGAAGAGGGTAAATCTGGCTTTGCACACTTTTTTGAACACATGATGTTTCATGGCACAAAAAATTACCCTGCGGATGTTTATGGTGCGATGTTAAAGGATATTGGAGCCGATCAGAATGCCTATACCACCGATGATTACACCAATTACCACACAACCATTACCAAAGATGGTTTGGAAACATTGTTAAAGTTAGAGGCTGATAGGTTTCAAAACTTAGAATACACTGAAGATGAGTTTAAGAATGAAGCTTTAGCTGTTAAGGGTGAATATTTAAAAAATTCTGCTAACCCTTTTTCTAAATTGCGTGAAACGATTCGTGATAATGCTTTTAAAGTGCATACCTACAAACACACAACAATGGGATTTTTTAGAGATATTGAAAACATGCCTAACCAATACGAATACTCGCATCAGTTTTTTAATCGTTGGTACCGCCCAGAATACGCGTCAGTCATCGTAGTGGGTGATGTGGATGTAGAAAAAACATTTGCTTTAGTTGAAAAGTATTTTGCCTCTTGGCAACGTGGTTCATTTAAGACTAATATTCCATCCGAACCAAAGCCGACGGGTCAAGTGTATAAACATGTCAAATGGGATTCTCCAACTCAGCCGTGGCTCACTTTGTCATTTCATGGTCCAGCTGATTCAGGAGAGGAGGTCGATAAAGAAGCATTGGATTTATTAACGCAAATATATTTTGGTAGAACGTCTGAAATTTATCAAGAGTTGGTGACTAATAAACAATTAGCAGACCAATTGTATGCTTTTACACCCTCTAAAAAAGACCCTGGGTTGATATATTTTGCCGCACGCTTAACTGATGCAAAGAATTTCAAATCAGTGAAAGAAGCCATAGTTGCAACAATTGTAAAAGCTCGCAGTGAATTGGTAGAAGAGTCCAAACTCAATGATTTAAAGTCGGCTTCTCGTTATGGATTTGCTACAGCATTGGATAATTCGGAAACTATTGCTGATATTATGGCAAGTGTTGTGCAACGAAATCGTGATCCAGAGTTGATTAATAAACAGTTTGCGCAATTAAAGAAAGTCACATCAGCCGATGTGAAAATGGTTGCTAATAAGTATTTAGTCGATGATGGTCGAGTGATGGTAAGTTTAACACAACAGGACAAGGTTGCTGGACTTGATAATAATTTTAGTTTGGCATCATTGGTTGAAGTTGCTAATAAGGTTCAAGAACCTCAATTTAAGGTGCTTGATAAAAGA
>JALWML010000542.1 GCA_027083915.1 Lysobacterales bacterium
TTTTAAGAGTAATAAAATGCGTTGGAAAGGACAAAGACAAAGCAGTAATGTAGAAGATAGAAGAGGTCGCGGTGGTATGGCTCGCCGAGGTGGTAAAATGAGTATTTGGATGATTATTGGAGTGATTGTCATCTCAGTAATAACAGGGAAAAATCCAATTACATTGTTTCAAATGGTTAGTGGCGGACAACAACAAGTCAGCAACCAACAAACATCAGCACCTGCTCAACGTTCAAAAGCTGAACAAGAGCTTTATGCCTTTGCTGGAACCATTCTAGCCTCTACAGAAGATGCGTGGAAAAAAGAATTTAAACGCCGTGGTTCATCATACCCAGCTCCTGGCATGGTGGTTTTTGATGGCAATGTCACTACTGCTTGCGGTGTAAACAACGAAAGAACAGGCCCGTTTTATTGTCCAGGTGATCAAAAGGTTTATCTAGCTCTAAGTTTCTTTAATCAATTAAAACGCATGGGTGCTCCGGGTGATTTTGCTCAAGCTTATGTTATTGCTCATGAAGTGGGACACCATATTCAAAATGTCACAGGAACTGAAAAGAAAATGCGTGATATGCAACGTCGCGACCCTCGAAATAAAAACCAATATTCTGTATTGCTAGAATTACAAGCCGATTGCTATGCAGGTGTTTGGGCAGCACTTTCACAGCAACAGAAAAACTGGTTAGACTCTGGCGATGTTGAAGAAGGTCTACAAGCAGCTGCATCTATCGGTGATGATACCTTGCAACGCAATGCAGGACGAAGAGTTGATGTGGAATCCTTTACACATGGCTCATCAGAGCAAAGAATCAAATGGTTAAGAAAAGGCATGAGCACTGGTGATATTGGTCAGTGCGATACGTTTAGTCGATAGGAGTAGATATGAAACGCCCACTAATGCTTTATTTTATTACTTTTTGGCTATTTATATCCTTAGCCACTTTTCCTACTCGTTACAAGTATATTGTAACTCCCTTTATTGGTGACGAATCCTTTAGGATAGTAGCTTTTGCTTTTATAGTTGGTGCATTTTTTATAAGTTTTAATTTATTTAAGTGTAAGTCTGTTTATATTTTTATTGCTCTGTTCGTATTTGGATCTTTAATATTATTTATCAATAGTAAAAGTCTCTTTATGGTTATTAAATATTGGGACAAGATGGAACCAAAATATTTTATTGGGTTAGTTTTGATTGGTTTTAATATTTTTAGCTTTATTTATTTAATGCGCAAAAATAATCAAAAAAAATTAGCTGAAATTAGAAAACAAATTGAAGCAGAAGAAACCAGACGTTTTCAATTAAAACAACTAAAAAGATAGGGTAAATATAGAGCTACAACATACCTATAGCAAAAAAGGAGCCCACAAGGGATTCCACTACGTTAGCATTGTTTTAGAGAATACCAAGTTTTGCAAAAGCTGATACTCCAGCATATTTGGCGTTCGCACCCAGTTGGTCTTCGATACGCAATAACTGGTTGTATTTAGCTATTCTATCCGAACGGCATAATGAACCTGTTTTGATTTGTGTGGCACTGGTAGCCACCACTAAATCAGCAATTGTTGTATCTTCTGTTTCACCTGAGCGGTGTGAAATAACAGCTGTGTAATTGGCCTTATCTGCCATATCAATGGCTTTTAGGGTTTCAGTTAATGTGCCGATTTGATTCAGTTTAATCAATATAGAATTTGCAATGCCTTTTGCTATGCCTTCGGCAAAAATCTCTGGGTTTGTAACGAATAAATCATCGCCAACCACTTGAATACGTTTACCTAAAACTTCGGTATGGTATTTCCAGCCAGTCCAATCGGCTTCATCCAAGCCATCTTCGATTGAGATAATTGGGTATTGGTCAACCCATGAACTCAAGAAATCGGTAAACTCATGAGAAGTGAATTTTTTATCTTCGCCTGCTAAATTATAAATGCCATCCTCACAAAATTCAGAAGCCGCCGCATCTAAACCAAGATGGACATCTTTACCAGGAGTGTATCCTGCTTTTTCAATAGCGTGTAAAATAGATTCAACTGCTTCAACATTGGAGCGTAAATTCGGTGCAAAACCGCCTTCATCACCCACTGAAGTATTTAATCCTTTGTCTTTAAGCACAGATTTTAAACTATGAAAAACCTCAGTGCCACAACGCAAGGCTTCACTAAAACTGTTAAAGCCAGTGGGTAAAATCATAAATTCTTGAATATCAACATTGTTATCGGCGTGTTCACCACCATTGATAATATTCATCATCGGTAAGGGCAAAACAAACTCATCAACGGTCGCAATGCTTTTGTATAAAGGCTCGTGCTTTTCAGCTGCAATTGCTTTGGCAACAGCCAATGAAACGCCTAAAATAGCATTAGCACCTAAGTTGGCTTTATTGTGTGTGCCATCCAAATCAATCATGGCATTATCAATTCCTGCTTGGTTACTGGCATCTTTTCCAATCAAAGCACTGGCAATAGTGGTGTTGACATTATTAACCGCTTTGCTTACGCCTTTGCCAAGATAACGCGATTTATCAC
>JALWML010000543.1:0-487 GCA_027083915.1 Lysobacterales bacterium
CCAATTAACCGAGCTGGTGTATTAAGAGCACGAACTAATTCTTCATGATTATGGACTTCCATGAGAACATCCATCCCCAATTCTTTAGCTAAAAGGGTTAATTCATACAATTGTGGGTCAGCCAAAGCCGCAACAATCAATAGTATACAATCAGCACCCAACACTCGTGATTGATAGACTTGCCAAGCATCGATGATAAAGTCTTTACGCAAAACAGGAAGTGTCACTGCTGCCCGTGCTTGTTGTAAATAGTCATTGCTTCCTTGAAAATATTCTTTATCTGTTAATACCGATAAACAAGCAGCTCCTGCTTTTTGGTAGGATTGTGCGGCAGTCACAGCATCAAAATTTTCACAAATGAGTCCTTTTGATGGAGAGGCTTTTTTAACCTCGGCAATGACTGCTGGTTTGTTTTGAGCTAATTTATCTTTTATGGCTTGATAAAACCCTCTGCATTCGGGCATATCTTGAGTGCATTGAGTGAGTT
>JALWML010000543.1:497-2518 GCA_027083915.1 Lysobacterales bacterium
ATTGTTGTTGACAGCCTTTTTCGATTTCTTCAACTTTGGTGTTTAGGATTTTGGTGAGGATATCAGACATTTTTGAAACCTTGTGTTATGTTAATGAGTTGATTCATTTTTTCCAAAGCTTTTCCAGATTGTAAGACTTCTTGAGCCAGTTTGACACCATCACTCATATTAGAAGTTTTACCTGACACATAGATGGCAGCACCTGCATTGAGGGCTAAAATGTCAGCACCAGCACCTTTGCCCGTAGTAAAGGCTGCCTTGATGAGCTCTAAACTTTCTAAAGAGTTTTTGACAATCAACTCAGAAACGTCTTGTGTTTTGATGCCAAAATTCTCAGGTTTGATGGTTAACTCGGCAATGTGACCATTTTTCAATTCAGTGACATAAGTCGGTGCAGCTAAGGAGATTTCATCCATACCATCATGGGAAAAAACCACCATAACATGGCGTGATCCAAGGTTTTTCAATACGCTTGCCGTTTTTTTCATCCAATCCTTGGCAAACACTCCCATGACTTGGTTGGGAGCCTGAGCTGGATTGGTTAATGGTCCGAGCAAATTAAAGAAGGTGCGCAATCCAATTTCTTTACGTGGAGCAACAGCGTATTTTGTAGCAGCATGATGTGCTGGTGCAAATAAAAAGCCAATACCGCATTGTTTAATGCATTGTTCTACTTGTGTGGCAGTTAAATTGAGATTAACGCCCGCAGTCTCTAATACATCGGCAGAACCTGTTGTACTGGAAACAGAGCGATTTCCGTGTTTGGCAACCGTGCAACCAGCAGCAGCAGCAATAATGGCAGCACCTGTTGAAACATTAAATAAACCAATGCCATCGCCACCTGTGCCACAAGTATCAACAATATAATCATCAGTGACGTTTACTTTAGTGGCACGATCACGCATCACTTTAGCAGCTTCTGTAATGGTTTGGACTGTATCACCATTAATTTTTGATGCCATTAACAAAGCACCAATTTGTGCTTGAGTGGCATCACCATCCATTATTTGGTTCATGACACTTGTCATCAGGTTTTCTGGTAATTGCTCTTTCTCACCTAAAATAGCCAAGGCTTTTTGTATTGCACTCATAAGTCTCTTATTGTTTCATAAATTAATACATCGGATAGTAAAACATCAGTTAATAATAATAAATAAAATGTAATAATTTAGATTGAATTGGTTCTTATATAGCAACTTGGTTGGTATTTTTCTGATATTTGATAATTCTGTGATAATTAAGAATTGATTTATCCATACAATGCTCTCTAAGAAGTAACCTAAATAGTTTAATATAATTCAACGAGGATAAACTCATGATTAAATCAAAAAAAACAGTGCTAACTCTTTTTTTAATGGCATTTGCTTTTATTGGTCTTGCGACTAGTGCCTATAGTTCAACATCTCCATTTGCTCAACACGATACAGTTAAATCAACAACTGCAATTAAAGGAGCAAAAGGTAAATGTGGTGAAGGTAAGTGTGGAAATAGTAAGTCTGAAAAATCAACAACACAAGCGTCAGCTGAAACAACAACTGAAGCGGCTACTGATGCGACTTCTGAAAAAAAATGCGGTGAAGGTAAGTGCGGTGACAAAAAAGTAGAAAAGAAAGCTGAAAAAAGAAATGCGGCGAAGGTAAATGTGGATAAATAACAAAAACGGCACTATTAAGTGCCGTTTTTACTATTTAAAATATAAAGTTCAAAGAAAATAGAAGATTTTAAATCAACAGTATGTCAATATAGTAACAGTATTTAGCGATACAATTTAAAAAAACAACATAAGAGGAGAATTTTACAATGAATAAAACGATGAAATTATTAATGACAGCATTTGTATTAATGGTGGCAATTTCTGTAACCAGTTGTACAAATAAATCAACAGCAAAAGCAGATGCTGATAAATCGGCAGAAGCTACAACAACTGCAGTGTCAGGTAAATGCGGTGATAAAGCGGCTAAAGGCAAATGTGGCGACAAAGCAGCTAAGAAATGTGGTGAAGGCAAATGTGGCGACAAAGC
>JALWML010000544.1 GCA_027083915.1 Lysobacterales bacterium
TAAGGATTCGCAGGTTTTACGCCCCATTAAAATAGTTTTATTAAGGGTTTTTTCTTTAAAGTATTGTAAGTCAGCAGGTAGTCGCCATGGCAAATCATTGTTGCTTCCTATTAAGTTGTTTTCATCCATGGCTAAGATAAAGGTTAGTTTCTTTTTTATCATTTATACAGCAACCTTAGCTTTAATGTGTGGGTGAGCTTGGTAGTTGCTTAACTCAAAATCATCAATGCTGAAATCAAATATATTTTTTATTTTAGGGTTGATTTTCATTTGTGGCAATTCATAGGGTTTTCTAGAGAGTTGTAATTTTGCCTGTTCTATGTGGTTTGAATACAAGTGTGTATCACCAAATGTGTGTACAAAATCTCCCAGTTCTAAATCACAAACCTGTGCCATCATCATGGTAAATAGTGCGTAGGAAGCAATATTAAAAGGCACGCCAAGAAATACATCGGCACTGCGTTGGTAGAGTTGGCAGGACAATTTGTTGTCAGCGACATAAAATTGAAATAAACAATGACACGGTGGTAAAGCCATATTTTCAACTTCCCCTACATTCCAAGCACTAACAATGATTCGGCGTGAATCGGGTGTATTTTTGATTTGATCAACAATAGTTTGAATCTGATCAATGGTTTTACCCTCAGCAGTTGGCCATGATCGCCATTGATGCCCATAAACTGGCCCTAAGTCACCATTTTCATCTGCCCATTCATTCCATATTCTTACTCCATTATCATTGAGATACTTAATATTCGTATCACCAGCAATAAACCATAATAATTCATGGATGATAGATTTAAGGTGACATTTTTTTGTTGTGATAAGGGGAAATCCATTGGCTAAGTCAAAACGCATTTGGTGCCCAAAGATGCTTTTTGTACCTGTTCCTGTCCGGTCGGTCTTAATGGTTCCTGAATCTAAAATAAGTTCAAGTAATTGAAGGTAGTTTTTCATGGAAAAATACGATGATATAATTCATGTCATTATATCAATCAAATCTACTTTTTGTGAAGGGGAGGTTTGGAAAATTAACCAAAAAGAACTTTACGGACTTGTTCGCTTTGTTTTAACGCTGTAGAAAGTTTTTCTTGGGTAAGATTTATAGCTTCTGGTAGCAAGGCTTTTTTTACCATTGGTCTATCAACTTTTGATAAAAAGGACCTTTTAGATAAATCAATTGTTTTCTTAGTATTTAGGTTGTTTTTCTTGCTGTCTTTTATTAAGAAAACCTCGGGTCTTAATCTTTTTTCTGGATTATGGGAAACAACTAAAGCTACTGAATTATCTGTTAATTCAACAATAGTTCCTGCAGGATATAAGCCAATTGCTTGGATGAAATCATCAATAATCTTGCTGGAAAACAATTTATCTTTTTGACTGTATAACCAATCCATTGCTTGAGCAGATGTCATTTGCTTGCCGTAGGATTTTTTGCTAGTAATGGCGTCAAATACATCAACCAATCCAGCGATTTGTCCGAAAAATGGAATTTCTTCACCAACCAAGCCATAAGGATAGCCGCTACCGTCAACTCTTTCGTGGTGTGTTTCTACAATAACTAAAGTAGAGTGGTCGACATTTTTGTCTGCGGCTAGCATTTCAACGCCAAGCTCAACATGACTCTTCATAATGATTTTTTCAGAGTTTGTTAATTCTTTACTGCTGTTGAGTAGAGACCTATGAATCTTTGTTTTACCAATATCTGCAAGCAAAACACCTGTAGCCAATGATATGAGTTCTTCTTCGTTTAAACCTAAATAACGTCCGAAAACGATAGCTAAGATGCTAGAACGAAGTGAGTGGTTATAAGTGTAATCACCTTGATTTTTTAGGCGACTTAACCAAATCATGGTATTTGGGTTTTTGATAACGCTGGCGACAACTGATTTAGCATGAGTTTTTGTTTCTGCTATATTGAGCTTCTTGCCAACTCTTAAATTAAAGCTAATTTGTTCGATTGAATGCGATAAATCTGAAAAAAGGATTTTTGCATTATTTATTTCTTTTTTGAATGGCTTGGTACTTTTCTCGTACCTTCCAATATTAAAGACAATTTTCTTTAAATCTGCAGCAACGACGTAAGATGGTTTTGATTTCTTTTGTAATTTTTCAGCAACAAGTAGTGGTGAAGGTTTGCTTATTTCAGATTCTTTATAAGGCTGCACACCCTTTTCACAATCAATATAAACATAGTCACAAAATCTTTGCAACTCTTGAATTTCATGTTTTGTTCGCACATAAAATCCTTGGAATGCAAATGGAGTTTCCACCCAAGGTCGATCCAGTTTGTGTATATACATACCAACTGTAATTTGTTTCGAACTAATTTTTTCTTGGGCTAACATATTATGCTTTCGCGTTCACTGTGTTTAATTTTATGTGTTCAATTATAGACAAATTTTGTTAAATTTATGTGAACAAGGTCTAAAAACTTAATAATAAATGACTTTTTTGAGTAAATAAAGATGTTTTTTGCAATATATTAATGATTTTTTAAAATGAACTTGATT
>JALWML010000545.1 GCA_027083915.1 Lysobacterales bacterium
ACATTATTATGTTGATTGGGTGTATCAAAATTAGATACAAAATGGGATAAAAGGTTTAAACTTATGAAATTATTAATATTATTTTTTGGAATTTTAGGGTGGCATTACATTAGTGCTGCACCGTATATTTCAATTTCGGATGATTTAGATAACGGCTTACTGCCTGTGGAGGCAGTGAAAAATGCTCATAAAAATAAGGAGCTATCACAAGAGGTTGTACAACAGTTAGTTGATAACAATGTAGATGTTATAAAAGCAGTCCAAACAGTTGCCAATGAATGGTCATCCTGTGAAGATACTTATGCAGCAGTGCGTAAAGGTGTTCAAATTGCTCCGAATAGAGCTGATGAAGTTGTTGCAGCTATTGCTACAATGCGTGGTTGCAGCTGTAATGCGCAAAGCTTTTGGGCTCGTTCACGATTAGAAAATCGACTTCGTCCACGTATTCAACGAGCATTGGTAGAAATTAGTTCTTCATGTAGTTGTGCTTCAGCGGGCATTGAAGCAGCTATTGAAATTGTACCAGATAAAGCTGAAGATATGATTGATGCGGTTTTACGTGCTAAAAACAGAGCTGATACAACTGCTGACTCAATTGGTCAAATTGGCAAGTTACCCGAAAAAAAATATTGGGGTGAAAATGAAGTCATCACTAAAGACACAATTCTTGTAAGAAATGTCAATACATGCAAGGGTGATCATAATGAACAAGATGAGTTTGATCCTGCAACTTCATGGGTAAATATTAATGATACTAATGGTGGAGATGCTTTAAACTATAATAAAGTTCTTGGACAGCATAAGTTACTGTGCGAAGAAGAGAAAAAAGAGGACACCCAAAAAGAGCAAAAGGAAGAAAAAGAAGATAATAAGTTAATCATTTCTCAATACATTGAAGGTCAGGGTAACAATCAAGCTCTTGAGTTGTTTAATGGAACAGATGAAGCTATTGACTTATTAACCAACAATTACCAGGTTGAAGTTTATTTTCATGGTTATGATTTTCCGGGTGAAATCATACAATTAAAAGGGTTGATAGAACCACAATCAACTTATATTATTGCAGATGCAAATGCCGCAGCAGATATATTATCCGCAGCCAATCAAAAAGTTAATGGTCTAATTTTTAAAGGAGCAGATGCTGTTGTTTTAAAATCAGGAATTAATTCAAAACCTTGCCAGTGTGCAGTCTCTACCGTCGCTGCAGCAATTAATAAAGTTGATGGTAAGGCAGATGAAAAAGAAATTTCTGAAACCAAAAAAGATTTTATACAACGCATTGAACAACATTACCAAAATACTAATGCCCAAACCACGGTTGTCGATAGTATTGGTCGAATATTGGTTAATGATGAAGAAAATGAATCAAAAGAACCGTTGGATCACCCTATTGTTGTTGATAAAACTTTAAGGCGTTTTGACAACACGTGTGCTGGTGACCGTATCGAAATGGATGAATTTGTCAGCGACAAGCAATGGACAACCTTCCCTGTTGATAATGTTGAAGACGCTGGCAATTTTTCAAAACAAGATTGTTTTGCAACAAGAAAAGATTTGTTAATCACAGAATATGTTGAGGGCTCTGAAAACAATGCTTCTATTGAGTTATTTAATGGCACAGCTCGCCCTGTGAATTTTGATGAAGAAAAGTATATTTTAGAAATTTATAATGATGATGATGCAAACCCAGAACAAGAAATTTATTTAACTGGGCAAGTTGATGCCAATGGTGTTTTTGTCATTTCAAACAATGCTGCAGTTGAAGAACTCAAACAAAAATCCAACCAACTTGCTAGTGGTCTTTCGTTGGAAAATACCCGAGCAGTTGTTTTAAAGAAGGTTGTGCTACCTGCTTATCAATCTTGTTATGCAGATATCGCTAACTGGTTGACTAAATCACCAAAACTCGGAATAACTTACACGTTATCTCCTATTCTTGATCCGGGTGGTGGGCCACAAACGGATGATGACCCACGAGATGGAGATGATGGTGGTGAATTAGCTAGTCCAAATTAAATTAGTTACAAAATTAAACTAGGGCAATTTCGCAGCTCTATTAAACAATAATAAATGGGTGAAAACTAAGTGATTCACCCTTTTTTAATCTAAGAATTTATGAATAAAGAACACACTATTGCTATTGTTGGTCTTGGCTATGTCGGGCTTCCTCTTGCTGTTGCTTTTGCAGAATTCTATCCGACAATTGGGTATGACATTAATACAAACAGAGTCGATGAGTTAAACAATAACCAAGATTCAACACTCGAAACCAGTTCGGAAGAATTGCAAAAAGCAAAGCACCTCAGCTTTACGACTAATTTAAAGGATATCACTACTGCTAATGTATATATTATTACCGTTCCTACCCCTGTTGATGCCAACAACCTACCTGAATTATCACCATTAGAAAGTGCTTCTAATGCTATCGGCAGTATTCTTAAAAAGGACGATATTGTCGTTTATGAATCAACAGTATTTCCCGGAGCAACCGAAGAATATTGCGCCAAAA
>JALWML010000546.1 GCA_027083915.1 Lysobacterales bacterium
CTAATAAGTCTTGAAAAAATAATTAAACATTATGAGTTAACTAAAAGTTTTATCAAAGTATTTTACACAACAATGAATCTTGATTTATCTATTTCTGCAGATTATTCGAAGACGAATAAAACGGCTTTAGTGAAACATTTTGTATCAAACAAGAAGAACAATTACATAAATCAACCACCAACAGAACCTCAACTTTGGGTAAAGAACATTTCTAAAATATTAAACTACGTTTCTACTATTGAAAAGCGTGGTGGGAAAGTTGTTTTTATTCGATTCCCTACCGACAAAGGACACTGGAAATTAGATGAAGAATTTTACCCTCGTTCATTGTATTGGGATAAAATCAAGGGGGTGAGTACTGTTCACTTTAAAGATATTAAAGGTGTAGGAAAAATTGATTTACCTGATAGCTCTCATATGGACGCCAAAGATACTGTAAAGTTTACAAAGCTTCTATTTGACTACCTGTTAGAACATGACTATTTCAAACATTAAAAAAACCAGATGAAAAGCATCATCTGGCTCTTAAAAATATTTTCTGACTGATAAATCAATCTAAACTAATAGATGAACGTGTCTTTTTACGTCTTTTACGTTCTTTTGCTCTGTAGTCATTAATGCAACTGTCTTGGTCATACATGACACAAGCTAAATAATCTGTTGCTTCGATTAATACAGCACGAATTGCTTTGCCTACTGGTGTTTTCTTTTCGCCACCTAAAGCTCCGCCAAAACCACCTCTAAATAAACCAACCGATAATCCACCATTTTTAGCAGTGGCTTCAACTGTGCGAGCATATTGTACCTCACCTGTAGTCGCATTTATAACACGAATATCAATTCCCATAGAAACAGTTCTTTTGTTACCACCAATAGCAATTCCTTTAAAACTAAATCGTCCACCTTTAGAACCAGACTCTTCAAACGAAGAGACAGAACCTGTAATTAAATATTGCGCTCCTGTAATTTTTCCCATTTTTGCAGCTGTACGGCGTGAAACACGTCCTGATGCGCCTAAATCTTGTTCACTTAACACACTGTCTAATTTTTTTCTTTCCACAACTTTGAAAACACCTGTTCCCAATAATTCATTGGATAACATATCACTAAGTTCTCGCCCAACTCCATTTTGCCACCATGGTGCTGATGTTTCATTTTTAAATTCAATCACTGCAACAACAGGACGATTTTTTGCAATCGCATAGTTTGCAAGCAGTGTTAAAGATAATGTAAATAAGATTTTTTTCATAAATTTCCCCTAAATGTTTCTTTAATTAATAATACAATTGTTACAATCTTAACCTAATTTTTCCTTATGTCAAACCAAAACCCTATGGACATTTCAAAACTTGATGCATTACGCAAAAACTTAGATAAAATCGATGAGCAAATTATAGCTCTTTTAGCTGAACGACAAATGAATGTTGATGCAATCGGTTCTGTGAAACTAACCACAAAAAGCCCAACAAGAGATTACCAAAGAGAAAAGCAAGTCATTGATAATATAATGAATTTTGCCAAGGAGAAAAATGTAGATCCACAAATTGCTAAAGAGATTTTTTCACTTATTATTAAGACCTCCTTAGAAAAACAAGAAAATCAGAAGATTAATACTTCAGGGTATGGCTCACACAAATCTGCCCTTGTTATTGGTGGCTTAGGAAAAATGGGTCAATGGTTCGTTCAATTCTTGAGTAACCAAGATTTCAAAGTGGACATATCAGATGTTAATCCAGACTTTAAAGATAATATTGACTATAAAACAGCTGAATTAGATTATGATTTTATTATTGTCTCAGCACCCATTGCAGCAAGTGCCCAAATATTACAAGATTTATCACATTTAAACCCGCAGGGAATTGTGATGGATGTAGGCTCCATAAAAAGCCCGTTAAAATTGCCGTTAATGCAATTAGCGGATTCAGGCTGTAAAGTCGTTTCAATACATCCCATGTTTGGACCAAATACTCGCTTGCTATCAAATAAACATGTTATTTTTATAGAATTAGGTGATAAAGACTCTGTTGAAAAAACTAAAGAGCTATTTTTGCCTACAATGGCTGAACAAATTGATATGCAATTGGAAGATCACGACAGATTAGTTGCCTATATCTTGGGTTTATCCCATGTGCTTAATATTGCTTTTATGACGGTCTTATCAGAATCTGGAGAAGCCGCTGAAACTTTAGCACAATTATCCAGTACAACATTTGATGCACAATTATCTGTTAGTGAAAATGTCGTTTCTGATAATCCTCATCTTTATTTTGAAATTCAAAAACTCAATAATTATTCTAAATCAACCCTCAATGCTTTAGGTGATGCAGTACAACGTATTATATCTGTGGTGGAGAATAACCAAGAACAGGCATTTGTTAGCATTATGCAAAAAGCTCAAGAATACATACATTCTAGAAACGAATAGCTTTTTTCCTACAAAACAAAGGCTGTTTGTAGGACTTTTATTTCCAATGAATAGCTATAATAGAATCTATTATTA
>JALWML010000547.1 GCA_027083915.1 Lysobacterales bacterium
TTATTTGTTTGAACACCTTTTAATTGCTTAGAAATTTCTCCATTGGTCACTTCATCCAACAAATCTCTAACCTGTGAGGTACAGTTGTTTAAAAAATAATCGTAATGGTAGTAGCGATTTTCGCCCTGGGCTAAAAAATTAAGGCGGGAAATAAGTTGTTTTTTTTTAGATTAACTAAGATTAAGTTTTTGAGACCAAACAGCTCGTCCTTGATTGATGTAAGTATCAATTTCTAGACTTGTTTCTTCTATGCCAAGAAAATATTGCATTTTCCCTCTGGCAAATTTCAAAAAAAAATCTTCGTCATTAAAGTCAAAATAACCAAAACCATAGAGGTAATCGATATCGTTTATTTTGACTCGAAGTGCTGTATGCCCAAATGCTTCCCAATAATTTTCACCAGCTCCGAAAGTATAAAGTTCAATATCGACTTCATTATTATCCACTTGTGCAGCAGTAGGAAAACACAGAACTATCAGAATAAAAGTTAAAAAAAATTTCAAAGCAGAGTTAATCTCAAATATTGTAAACGGCGATTATCTGATTCAATGACTTCAAATTTATACTTATCAAAAAGGATTTCATCCGTAATTTCGGGCACTCTGCCCTCTGAATTGACAATCATTCCACCTATGGTTTCAAATTCATCATTAGCAAAATTAGTTTCAAAATAGCTATTAAACTCATCTATTGGCACTAGTGCATTGATTTTAAAGTGGTTCTCATCAATTTTTTGAATAAATGGATCTTCTTCTTCATCGGTTTCATCATCGATTTCACCAACAATTTCTTCCAATAAATCCTCGATTGTGACCAATCCAGCCACTCCACCGTATTCGTCGATAATAATTGCCATGTGATTACGAGAGGTGCGAAATTCATTAAGTAATATATTCACACGTTTAGACTCTGGAACGACAACTGGATCACGTAAAAAGGAAGTTAAATTAAATTCTTGCTCTGAATTGGTAAAATATTTAACCAAATCTTTTGCCAATAAGATGCCTTCTATTTCATCTTTATCTTCGCCAACAACAGGAAATCGCGAATGTCCTGATTCAACAATAATGGATAAAATTTCTTCAATATCTGCATCTTGTGGAATAACCTGCATTTGTGCTCGCGGAATCATAACTTGTCTGACTTGCATATGCGAAACTTTTAAAGCCCCTTTTATCATGTGCAATGCATCAGCATCAATGATTTCATTTTTATGAGCTTCTTTTAGGATAGCATATAAATCTTGACGTGTTTTTGGTTCACCAGAAAAGGCGGCTGATAAGCGCTCCAACCAAGATTTTTTTTCTTGTTCAGAACTGATGGTACTTTGGTCTTCGTTCATTGAAGTGTTTAACTTCCTCATTTTATAAGGTTTTATTGTATCAAATAGGATTAATTTGACATCTTTTCCAGTGTATTTAAACGATTTTATCTAAATTTTTTCGCATAATTGCGAAGATATAATGGATTTTGCTAAATTTGACAATTCAGAAACAGACAAGTTATCGACTTGCTCTTTAGTGATTTCTGGATGAATTGTTAAAGTGATTTTATGCGGGCAAATAAGCAAAGAATTAGCTGCCATTACTTTATTGGCACCTGTTATGGTCAATGGCAGAATTGGTAATTGTAATGATTTTGCCATCCTAAATGCTCCTTTTTTAAATGCCATAAGCTCTCCATTTTTAGAACGTGTTCCTTCTGGAAAGAAGAAGGCAGAAACACCACCTGAAATTTTCTCTTTTGCATCAATTAAAGACTCTTTTGCTTTTTGTGAATTTCTCCTATCGACAAATACATGACCCAAAGCTTTACAGGCAGAACCTACAAAAGGCATTTTTTCTAATTCTTTTTTTATTACCCACTTAAACTCATTGGGTAAATAACCATAGATTGTGAGCATGTCATAAATACTTTGATGGTTACAGACAATGATATAGGACTGATGGGTATTAATGTTATTTTTACCTAAGGCAACAACTTTACAAAGAGAGATGAATATTATTAACCGTCCCCACCAAGGGGCAATCCATTTACTCGCCCATCGATCATTGATTAATAGTGAAAAGACAATACTCAAAAGAGCAATGATAGCTGTTATTAGCCATGAAATCGGCATAATAATCAGCCAAGTGTATATTTGAAAGAGTTTGCAAAAGCTATTTTTCATCATTGTCATTGGGAAAATTGACACATTATAAATGAGTAAAACAAATTAATTCTATAATTCACCACATTCTTTGTTAGAATATTCTTCCAATACAACAATATAGACATCACCTATGAGTTTAAACAATTTTAAAAGTACCCATCAACAATTAAGACCCTCACAACAAGATATTTCAAATCGTTATACGAATAAAAAGGTCAAATTAAAAAAACTACAGAAGAAACTTGCTGATTTACAAGAAAAAATTCAAGCCGCTGAAAAGCACAGTGTATTAATTATTTTTCAAGCAATGGATGCCGCCGGAAAAGACAGCACTATACGAAAT
>JALWML010000548.1 GCA_027083915.1 Lysobacterales bacterium
TTATCAAAGTCAGCAAATGAGGTTGACCAGCCAACGGTTCGCAGAGAGATTTGTCCCAGTCCCATGATTTCGCCTTCATCGACAAAGAAGATTTTCTTTTTGCCGTCATCGGTTTTCCAGTTCATGCTGACATTATTACGAAACAGGGCATTTTCTTGAGCAAGCCAATGGGTAACAAAAAGGTCCAAATCTTGGTCATTGTCGTAATCCCCAACTGCCAAACCCATAGCTCCGCGGTAATCGGCAGCCAGAGAACTAGCGCCAATATCGCTGAAAGTACCGTCCTGATTATTGTGGTATACGCCGTTTTCTGAAATATCATTAGCGATATATAAGTCTTGAAAACCGTCGTTGTCAAAATCAAACCAAGCAGCGACCAGTGAACGACCTTCTTTATTATCAACACCCGCTTGTTTTGCTACATCAGTGAATGTTCCATCGCCGTTATTTTTATAGAGTTGATTGCTTGCAGCCTCATAGGAAGATGGGTTGATGGTGAATGGAATTTCGGTACTGTATTGCTTTTTCATGCTTGTATTCATGGCACTGTCATTGATAAATTCGACATAATTGCATACATACAAATCAATCAAGCCATCACGATTGAAATCACCCCACGTGGCACCTGCTCCAAATCCTGTATTGGCAACCCCTGCTTGCTTGGAAATGTCTACAAAGCCCTTGTCACCATCATTGCGGTAGAGTTGATTGGCACCATAATTGCTGATATAAAGATCTAAATCATTATCATTGTCAAAATCGCCCCAGGCCGCTCCCATGCCATAAGAGGGTTTGTCTAAACCAACTTGCGCAGCGACATTTTCAAATGTTCCATCACCCTTATTTTGGTACAAAGCATGTTGTCCTTTGGCTTTTGGGTCGTTGATGTTGCCTTTAAAATTGACTAAAAACAAATCAACAAAACCATCGTTATTGTAATCACCCCAAGCTACACCCGAGCCCATATCTTCGGGCAATAGCGATTGCCTTTTGGCAGGAAAATGTTTAAAGTCAATACCCGCTTGTTGAGTAATCTCAGCAAATGAAAACTGTTTCATCTTGTCATCGACTTCTCTGTTCAAAACACTGGTTAAACCTTCAACACTGCCATCCTCATTTAAAGCAGCAGGATCTTTACCAAACTCAGTAAAAAATGCCAGCCCAATCAAAGCTAACATTCCTGCAGTAAAATACAAGCTCCATTTGACGAGAAGCTTTTGCCGTTTATTCATTCAACAACCTCAATGACTTTTTGAGCAGTCGCAATAGTGGTGATTGGTGTGCGAACTTTTTTGTCTGCACCATACACTCTATCTAAAAACTCTGGATTGGCTTTGCGGTATTGCAATTTTACATCGATGGTTAATTTACTGCCTTTTTGAATGGTGTCTGGCACTTTAAATGGAGCCTTGATGTTATCGCTCATACCTGGGAATAAGGTGCGTTTATAACTGGCTCCAACTAAATCCCATAAGTTGTGGCGATTGATTAATTTACCTTCTCTATCAAAACCATCCGCACGATAAATAACAGGTAAACCTTGAACGTAATCATTTTCATCTAAATAACCACCTTTATAAATTGTATTGCCAGCCTCGTCGGTAACAACCACTTCAATCCATGCTTGTATCATGTCCATTGGACCTGTTGGAAAGTCGTGACCAGCTTTGTTATTTAAAATTTCTACTTTTAAGTTAAACTCTTCACCAATTCTACCCTTATCTCTGGCATTAATGGCAATTTCCATCGCTCGTCCTGCTTTCCATTTGTGTGCAATTTCAGGGATTTTAATTTCACCACGCATCCATTTTTCAGTTAATTGTGTGTGTAATTCTTGGTTTTTAAGTTTATGTAATGCTGGAATGTATTGGTTGGTTCCTAAAGTTCGGTGCGAGCGGTGTTTATTATCATTATCATCTCTATTGTAATCTAATACATCACCGCGAGCAGGGTCTTTGGAATCGACTAATGGCATGTGGCATTCGCGGCAAGTAACTGAATCTTCTACGGTATCTTTAACCCATCGGCTATTTTTCCAATTGTCGTATTGATTTTGACCTTGAACTTTACCAATGTCTGTATTGACGTCGGTATCTAAATACTGTTTGTGGCAAGCTCCACAAAACTCGGGAGTTTTGTATAGGGCGCGTGAAAAGGACTGCAGGTGTTGTTGTGGGTAGGTGCGGATTAAAAAATCACTAATGGTTTTTGCCATGTCGCCATCGTTGAGTTCAAACACATAACGTTGCGGTGCTTTAACTTCATAATTACCATTGCCTTGCACGTCCGCTTTGGTAATGGAATGACAAACCATGCAACTGGCACCTTCGTCAGCACCTTGGGCACTTAAGGTGATATTGCTGGAGTTTTTTGCACCACTAAAGAGTGAAATAGGATCATGACAACCAGCGCAATATCGGGTGTGTTCAGCGGATGTTTCGTCCACCATCAATGTTTGCACTTGTTGGAACATATCATCCATTGATGAAAAGCGGTGGGCACTTGGTAACCACTCATTATAAATTTCACTGTGGCAATTACTGCTACCACAGGATGCAGAACCAGCCATGGCTTTGGCTGTTAAAGCGCCATTTTCTTTAATGTCTTGGGCTGCATTATCAAATATTTTCTGCAATTCATCTTCGTTGACTTTGGGTAAACCCTCAAGGCTATTGTTAATGATTGTGAAAATGCCAAACTCAGGAGATTGTGGTTTATCAAAGGCTTGTTGGAACTTATTTGCATCTGTTGGTGATAATAAAGCACTAACTTGCAGTCTTACTTTGGCTTTGAGTTCTGAATCATCTAACTTAGCAAAACTAGGAGCAAAAGGTCGGTCTTTTCCAAATCGCCAATTGTAATTGTCAGAAAAAGACTTTTTGATTTGTGGTTTTTCATAAACAGCTAGAGCAATAAAGCAAACAGCAAACAACAAGCCACTGCCCAATATGGCATTAAAATAGAATGTGCGGCGAGCTGAAATTAATTCCTTTGCAGGCCCAAGACGTCCAAAGTTTCTAAAAATTAAGGTGGTTAAATGCAGAATTACAAATACAGAAAATAATAATGAACTAACTAAGTGAGTTAAATCCCAAAGAGTCTCTAAGCGTTCGGTCATTAATCCTTGCCATGTCACAACCGAACCACTAATAAAACTCAGTAATAATAAAGCCACTGATAAATAGCCTAATAATTGAAAATGGCTAAAATTACCACCTTTACGCTTGAGCCAATGGCTATAAGAATACCAAATAATAGGCAATAACATCAACACACCAAGCAGCGTGTGCAAAAGCAAACTAAATTGATTGAAACGACTAAAAGGCAATAAATACAAGGTCAAGCCAGTGACTATTTCAAATAAAAGTAATGCACCTGTGACACCAGTCAGTTTAGAGCGCCACTCAGGAATGGATTTGTCGAGTTTACGATTTTTTTGTTGGGTTAGATTTGTTTTAGATTCCACAGATTACAGCACACAATAAAGAGTGTCATAATTTTATACACGCTTGTCAATTGAACCTTGATTTATGTCAAGTTATTAACAGACACTGAAAAACTATCTAATTGTTGAATAGTCCTAAAATATATGATTTGTCGTTATTAATATTAATAGTTTTGTTTATAAAAAATCATTGAACAATGGAGTATTTGTCATTATATTGACGATTCACTCTTACTCAATGAGGAAAAGGTAAAGCTACGGCTTGCTCCTTTTAATTAAACATGTTTACAGGCATCATTCAAAGTGTTGGTAAAATCGTTTCAAAACAACAAAATCAAGGTGATTTTCACTTTGTTATTCAAACAAATTTTAAAAAAGTCTCAGATATTACTGTGGGTGACAGTATCGCCTGTAATGGCGTCTGTTTGACCGTTACTGAATTAGATGGCGACAAAATTTCAGTGGATGTGTCTTTGGAAACTTTGTCAAAGACTCAGGTAGGACAATGGCAAGTTGGTTCGAAAATCAATCTAGAAAAGTCTTTATCTTTGCAAGACAAACTCGGCGGTCATATGGTGTCAGGTCACATCGATGCTGTGGCGGAATGTGTTGGTATTGAAACTAGTGCCCGTTCCACCATTTATCAATTTAAAGTCCCTCAAGAGTTAGATAAATACATTGTCAAGAAAGGCTCAGTTGCCCTTAATGGTGTGAGTTTAACGGTGAATGAGATAGATGAGAGTGTCTTGTCAGTGAATTTAATTCCACATACATTGCAACAAACAAATTTAGGTTTGCTCAAGTTGAATGATGAAGTTAATTTAGAAATAGATACCATCGCAAGATATGTTGAAAAAATGGTTAATCCAGTATGAATAATATCCAAGAACTAATAGAAGACATCAAAAATGGCAAGATGGTTATCTTGATGGATGACGAAGACCGTGAGAATGAAGGGGATTTAGTGGTGGCAGCGAACTGCATTACTCCAGAAATCATCAACTTTATGTCTTTACATGCACGAGGTCTCATTTGTTTGACTTTGATGCCTGAGAAATGTGAACAGTTAGGCCTCAATTTGATGGTTAATAAAAATACCGCTCAATTAGAAACCAATTTCACTGTTTCTATTGATGCAGCTGATGGAATCACAACAGGTATTTCTGCTTATGACCGTTACAAAACCATAGCCGATGCAGTTGATGTCAATGCAAAAGCCGAAGATTTGGTTGTGCCTGGGCATATTTTTCCACTGATGGCAAAACCCGGAGGTGTCTTATCACGAGCCGGTCATACCGAAGCTGGTTGTGATATTTCTCATTTAGCTGGCTTAACACCAGCTTCAGTGATAGTTGAAATTATGAATGAAGATGGCAGCATGGCACGCCGCGATGATTTAATCAAATTTGCACAAAAGCACGATTTGAAAATTGGCACTATTGCTGATTTAATTCACTACCGCATGCAACATGAGCAGACCATTTCGGAGATTGAAGAATCATTATTCAGCAGTCAATGGGGTGAATTTAAAGTTAAAAAATTTAACGACAATATCAACAATACCCAACATTTAGCCTTTTATCGTGGCACAATTAAAGCAGGCGAAGACTGTTTGGTACGCGTGCAATTTGCTAACTTCTTGCGTGAATTGCATGGATTGAAATCTGATGACAGTTATTGGACAGCACAAAGAGCGTTAAAAACTATTGCAGAAAATGAGTGTGGTGTTTTGGTAGTTCTTAATTCCAATGAATCAGCCACCATTGATGATTTAAACCTAAATACCAACAAACCCCAATACGCTTACCATAATGTTGGTATAGGCTCACAAATATTAAAAGCCTTGAATGTTGGCAAAATGAAAATTATGGGGCCTGAATTGCGCTTTCCTGCTCTATCAGGTTTTGGATTAGAAATTACAGAATTTATTGATTATGAAAATACAAATACATGAAGAAGCAGATATTGCTATTGTTACAGCTCCATTTTATCAGCATATTGTTGATGGTTTATATCAAGGAGCAATTAAATATTTACAAGAACAAGGGTT
Organism: Lysobacterales bacterium; assembly: GCA_027083915.1. GTDB lineage: Bacteria > Pseudomonadota > Gammaproteobacteria > Xanthomonadales > Marinicellaceae > NORP309. Next base: position 5,496 of record JALWML010000548.1, read on the forward strand.
AACCTTTATAAAAATTGATGTGCCAGGTGCTTTAGAAATCCCTTTTGCTTGTCAATTATTAGAAAAAAAAGTAATCTATTCCACGGAAAGAAGATACCCAGCGATTATCGCATTGGGAGCTGTTATCCGTGGAGAAACCGCTCATTTTGATCATGTGTGCCAACAATCCGCTCGTGGTATTATGGATGTTTCCCTAAAGTATAATATTCCTATTGGCAATGGCATTATTACCGTTGAAAACGAGGCACAAGCCATTGCACGTTCGAGTGATGATGATAAAAATAAAGGCTATGAAGCCGCTCATGCTGCGGTTGAATTACTTAAGTTGAAAGATAGCCTATGATAAATTTAGTTGCCAGTGCTTCATTGCCTACTCGTTATGCAGATTTTACTGTACATGTTTTTCTGCATGATAAACAAGAACATCTGGTGTTGACAAAGGGTGAATTTAGCCAAGAGGATTGTGTGTTAACACGCATACATTCTGAATGTTTAACAGGAGATGGTTTATTTTCTTTGCGTTGTGATTGTGGGCCGCAACTTGAATATGCCATGCAAGAAATAGGTAAAAAAGACAAAGGTATGATTATTTATCTTCGTCAAGAAGGACGCGGTATCGGCTTGCTTGAAAAAATTAAGGCCTACGAACTTCAAGATCAAGGCGTTGATACATTTGATGCCAATATTCAACTCGGTCATGCCGCTGATAATCGAAACTATGCTATGCTTGCAGGTGTGTTTAAACATTTTAATGTGTCAACGGTAGATATTATGACGAATAACCCCGATAAAATGAAGGCAATAAAAGAAGCAGGCGTCACTATTAATCAGCGCATTGCACTTAAGGTTGGTCACACCAAACAGAATGAATCGTATATCAAAACAAAGATTGATAAATTTAACCATTTAACCCAATTATGATAGTTGATATTGCCAAAGCTCTTGTTTATGCAGGTATTCCTGTCGCTGTCTTTTCTTATTATTTAGTGATGCTAACGCGTGGCAATAGCCAATTAAAATCAAGTAATGCCACAGAACTGAAAAAGGAACTGAAAGAAATCACACTAGAACAGAAAGAAGATGAAAGTATTTTTGTGCGAATCTTGCAAAAAAAGTTTATTAAATTTGGCGGTGGATTTTATGGTATTTTGGCTTTAATGACTTATTTGCATGTAGAATTTAATCAGATTGTTGATTTTTTTAAGAATTTTACCAGCTTAAGTGATTTCATCGATAGCATAGGACTTAAAATGCTGATTAACTTCTTTATTGAAGCGGCAATGAATTTAATGACGGCTTTTATGTGGCCCATTTATTGGGTGAAAATTTTGCCAGTTGACTCACTTTGGATTTGGGTAGTTACCGCATTTTTAGCGCATTGGTTTGCGACAAAATATGCTTTGTCTCGAGAAGTTTAATAGACTAAGTGACCAGATTAAGCACTTTGGGTACTTCTTTGTAGAGAATAAATACGGCCATTATTATTAAAAAATAAGCAAAATAACGTTTGAGCTTTTTTTGTGGTACTTTGTGACAGATAAACTTACCCACAAAAGTACCAACTACTCCGATACCTGCAACCAGTAATATAATGTACCAATCCAGAGAAGTATTGTGTTGTTTTAGAATGAGATAGTATTTTATAAATCCAGTATAAGAATTGATTGCAATGATAAATAAACTGGTGGCTATTGCACTTCTCATGGGTAAACCGCCCATTATCACTAAAGCAGGTACAATTAAAAATCCTCCTCCTACACCAACTATGCCAGTAATAATCCCTACCAACAAACCACTAGCAACGATTTTATTTGTTTGTGGTGAATGTATAATTTCTTGGTTTTGGTTGTTTTTAAACATGCTTATGGCAGCAATAAACATAATAAAAGAAAAAATAATAAGTTGGACAATACCAGAAATATGGGCAGCAAGCAGCGCACCTAGGTAAGTGGAAAACATGCTTGGTAAACCAAGTAATGCAAGTGTTTTCCAGTTGACCAGTTTATTTTTCAAATAAGCCAGTCCACCAGCTAAGGCAATAGTTCCAACAATAGCAAGGGAGCCAGCAATAGCCACTTTTTCTTCTTGTCCAAATAAGTAAACTAAGACAGGAACGGTTAAAATAGAGCCGCCAGAACCCATAAGACCCAGAGATATTCCTATAAAAAGTGCGCCTATCCAACCCAAAACCATCTCATTGCTCATTTGCTTAAATTAGCGCATTCTAATATAATGGAGCATAACTAACAAAGGAAATTCGATTTGAACCCAAAAGTTAAAAGTTTTTACCATCAAGATACATTTACATGGACACATGTTGTTAGCTGTCCTGAGACCAAGATAACAGCAATCGTTGACCCTGTTCTGGATTATAACTCACATAATGCCAACACCTCGACTCACTCAACCGATGAAGTCTTGGATTATCTAAAGGCAAAGAATTTAACATTGCATTATGTTTTAGAAACACACGCCCATGCTGATCACCTCACATCAGCGGCTTATATTAGCAAGAAAACCAAAGCACAAGTTGCCATAGGAACACAAATACAAAGTGTGCAAAAGACCTTTAAAGACATATTTAATTTCGATGACAGCTTTCAAACAAATGGTTCTCAGTTTGATACGTTGCTAAAGGAAGGTGATGAAATTAATTTAGGTCAGTGCAAAATAAAGTTTATGCATACACCAGGGCACACCAATGACAGCATGACCTTTATTTGTGGAGATTGTGTTTTTATTGGCGATACGCTTTTTTCTCCAGACTATGGCTCTGCCCGTTGTGATTTTCCAGGTGGTGATGCGGGGAAATTGTTTGACTCAGTTCAGAAAATATATGCACTAGGCGAAAACATGAAACTGTATTTGTGCCATGATTATCCACCTAATAATCGAAAACCACTCGCATGGTTTTTGTCGTCAGTTCAGCAATCTGAGAATATACATATTAACCTTTCTACAAAGAAACAAGATTTTGTTCAAATGCGCCAACAACGCGATGCGCAGTTAAATCAACCCAAGTTAATTATTCCCTCCATACAAGTTAATATTAGAGCAGGAAATTTCCCGCAACCAGAATCAAATGGAAAAACCTACCTCAAAATCCCTCTCGATGTGCTTGGAAAAGTTTAGAACTCTAGTTTTTACCACAAAAATTACTGTTTAATTAACGTATTTGCTGTGATACAATCAATGACACTATTGGTTAAGGAGGCCAATAATAATAAAAATAAGCTCCTAATTAATAAAAACTAGAAAGTTACTTAAAGGCGTGTTTGAACATATGGGGAACAAACACAAATTTAGTTTAAAACAATCATATAATATAAGAGGCATAGGTATAACAAAAAACGATAGGAATGTAGCCCACAAAGGCTATTTTTTACTCTAAAATCAAACTATAGAATGACTATAGATTCAATTTTTAGAGAAAAAACTAGCTCAATGTGCATCTCCATCCCATTCGCTCTTAGTTCTGCTTATACCTCATAAAATAGAGGAAATAACATGAGTCACATAGTCGTATTAGGTGCAGGTATTGGTGGCGTTCCAGCCGCTTATGACTTGCGTAAAGAATTAAGTAAAGAACATCAAGTTACATTGGTCAATAAAGGTGAAAAATTCTGTTTCACTCCTTCAAATCCATGGGCAGCCGTTGGTTGGTCCAAGTCAGAGAAAATCTCGGTTGATTTGACAAAATACATGAAGAAGAAAAAAATTGATTTCAAAACCAGTGGTGCAAAAACAATTGATGCAGAAAACAATAAAATGGTATTAGAAGATGGTGAAGTAGTCGAGTACGATTATCTTGTTATTACCACAGGACCAAAGCTCGCTTTTCATGAAGTGGAAGGGCTCGGGCCAAATGGAGGTCATACCCAATCAATTTGTTCATTGCCACATGCAGAGCAAGCGTGGGAAGAATACCAAAAGTTCCTTGAAAATCCAGGTCCTATTGTTATTGGGGCGGTTCAAGGAGCCAGTTGTTTTGGTCCAGCTTATGAATTTGCCATGATTGTCGATACAGATTTACGCAAACGTGGTATTCGTGATCAAGTGCCGATGACATTTGTTACAGCAGAACCTTATATTGGACATTTAGGGTTAGGTGGAGTTGGTGACTCAAAAGGATTAATGGAATCTGTTATGCGTGATAGACACATCAAATGGGTGACCAACGCTAAAGTTGATAAGGTTGAAGAAGGCAAAATGTTCGTTACCGAAGTTGATGGTAAGGGTGAGGATTATAAAAAACATGAGCTTGATTTTGGTTTTTCTATGATGCTACCTGCTTTTTTAGGTGTGGATGCAGTAATGGGTGTTGAAGGGTTAAACAATCCACGTGGTTTTGTACTTATTGATGAACACCAAAGAAATCCTAAGTTTAAAAACATATATTCAGCTGGTGTTTGTGTGGCAATTCCCCCAGTTGAGGCAACGCCTATACCAACAGGTGCGCCAAAAACAGGTTATATGATTGAGTCAATGGTAACCGCAGCAGCAAAAAATATTAAAGCAGAGTTAGAGGGTAAAGAACCCACTCATAAGGCAACATGGAATGCGATATGTTTAGCTGACTTGGGCGATACAGGAGTGGCATTTGTTGCATTGCCTCAGATTCCTCCGCGTAATACAACTTGGGCGAAAAAAGGTAAATGGGTGCATTTAGCTAAAATCGCATTTGAAAAATATTTCATGCGTAAGGTCAAAACAGGCTCAACTGATTCCTTGTTTGAACGTTATATTTTAGGCATGATGAAAATAAAGAGATTAAAATAAGCTGTAAGATTAGACCTAAGAGGAATTTAATAAGTCCTCTTAGGTATAAAATTTTGACATCTCATAGTTATAATGGGAAATAAAAAATAGGGTAATATATGAGAACATCATCTCGAATTGGACATAACAACTTGATAACCAGTAGTTTGGCTCCTTTTCAAATCTGTTTAGAAAAGTCATTTTCTACAGCTTGTGAAAAGACTTTGGAAGATTTGTTTTTACAAGCAGAAAATGCTTCTTCAAATCAGCAAGAGACTCAATTGTTTGAGCAGTACAATGCGTTAAAGAAAAATCAACAATATATTCTAAAGATATTAGGTGATATAACAAAAACTATGCCAGATAGTATCACTGAACAAATAAGTTTATCTAATGAGGAGATAAG
>JALWML010000549.1 GCA_027083915.1 Lysobacterales bacterium
CTGTGTATCAAACGGGAATCAACTGTGAATATATCACAACTCAAAACATTGCATTATGTGACTACATTTATGGAAATTCTATGGAGTTTTGATAAAAAAACTTTACAGCATAATATCCTGTATCTTTATAATTCAAATATGTTTTTATAAAGACCTTTGTATCCCTCTAAAATGGATTCAATGAATTATGTTTATATATATTCGTGGTCAAAACTAATCAACTAGATGCGCCATTATGGACACTAACTTATTCCACAAGTTATGCAAAGATTTCTTAGGTGCACAAAAGCCTCTTATGGACTTCATAAGAGGCTTTTTCTTTACTAATAATTCAATCTAATTTTGCTTAAATCGTCTCGCGTATAAAAGTATCAATGCACTTAACAACATTAATGCCCACCATTTATTGACTGGTATCATCAATGGAGGTCCAACATGATTACCAAACTCAATGGGAGGAGCTGACGGAATATCCGTAGATAGCTCAACAACACTGGTCACTGGCAAAAATGGTTCTGAGCATCCCGTTAAATCAGCATCGGTTAAGTCATAATTTAACACATAACATACCGCTGGGTTTGGTGGGATTGGAGATAAACCTACTGGTAAGCTGGTAAAATCAAAACTACCCGTTCCATCAGTATCAAGTGTTGCAACTGTAACATCACCAGTTCCATCGCAATCAGAATCTCGCAATAAGGTTACTGCTATACCACTTTGTTCTTCACCTGCATCATAAGTCAAACTCAAATTTGCATCACAGTAAACTTGACCAAGGATATTACCAATTGCTGCATAAATACCCATGTCATTGGTCGGATCATCTGCTGTTAATGTGATATTCTGTATTTGTCCAGTTACTGCATCTGCATCTGAATCCAGAGTATCATCACCACCTTGATTTTGAGAAGTAATGACCCAACCAGGTGCTAGTCCTGAGAATTGAACACAGTAATCGCCTGCTGGCAAATCAGTAAATTCATACCATCCATCTGCTGCGGGCAATCCACCATTAGCAGTCACGGTCGTTTGCGAACTTGGAGCTGTACAAGTTGCATTGGTGAATAATTCTACCGTGATACCATTAACTCCTGGTTCTCCAACATCTTGTAAACCATTCTGGTCATTATCATACCAAACATAATCACCTAATTTATTCAGTGGGTCTATGGTAATTGGGTAATCTTCAACCTCGCCATTAACAGCAGAGCCTGTACTGTTGGCTACATCGGCGGCATTACTTGCTGTTCTGCAACGCAAATAAGTGCTACCACCTGTATCGGCATTGGCCGTAGCTGGTACATCTGGCATTGTGATGGTGACTGTTCCGCTGGCATTAATTGTATTTGATCCTCGCTCACTGGCATTATCAAATACACCATCGCCATTATAATCAATCCAACAAGCAACCATTGCAGAGTTAGCTGTGGTATTAATTATCGCTACGTCTATTGTTGGAGCAATTTGCTGATCCAATAAAAGTGGCGGTATGATTGCATCTTCATCATCATTAGCTGTGGCACAGGTTCCGTGTGTAACGGTTAATGCCGTGCCATTGTCATCCCCGTCGGCTGCAACATTTTGTTGACCATCAAGTTCATCATCTACACAGACTCCCATTAATAGATTGGCATCTAGTGTGTGACTTGGACCATTGTCATTAGATAAGGTTGAATAATCTCCTGCTGCATTTCCTACGCTGGTATCAGGTGCATCACCCCAGTCAGTTGCTACAATCAATGTGATTTGATAATCTTCTACTTCACCACTGGCGGCAGCTCCTGTTGAGTTATCAACCTCTGTTGCAATCGTTGCCATTCGACAACGCATATAACTGGTACCACCAGTAGTGGTACTGGCTGTTGCTGGAACATCTGGCAGGGTTACTGTTGCAGTTGTCGCACCATTGGCAACAGTTGCAGTTGCTGTTCGCTCGCCTGCATTGTCAAAGACACCATCACCGTTATAGTCAAGCCAACAAGCTAAACTCGCATCAACACCTGTGGTATTGTGTACGGCAATATCGAGAGTCGGTGCAATTTGACCATCAGATAATAATGGTGCAATCAATGAATCTTCATCGTCATTGGCGGTAGCACATGTACCGTTGGTATTGGCACTGGCAACTCCTGTATCATCTCCATCAGCTGCAATATTTTGTTGTCCATTGGCTTCATCATCTACACAAGCTCCCATGAAGAGATCAGTTGTTAAGATATGATGGGGACCATTATCAGTAATTAACGTCGAATAATCACCAACACCATTGCCAGCACCGCTATCTGGTGCATCACCCCAATCTTGTAATGGAATTATGCTCACGGCATAATCTTCAACTTCACCATCGGCAAACAATCCCGTTGGTGTTGAACCAGTAAGTGCTCCTGTTGTTAGTCGGCAACGTGCATAGCTTGAACCACTTGTATCGGTGCTTGCTGTGCTTGGAATTGCTGGCATAACAACAGCAATTGCAGCTGCATTGGTACCATTTGGCACAGTAGCTGTTCCAGATTCACCCAACTCAAATGTTCCATTGCCATTGTAATCAATCCAACACACTAAATTAGCAGCTGATCCCGTTGTGTTGGTAACAATAGGATTTAAGGTTAAGGCATCACCATCCACTAAGGTTGGGATAGTTACACCATCTTCATCAGCACCATCACCATTGGCAGCTGCATTGGGTTGCCCATCAGCTTCGGCATCAATTGTTGCACCTATTTGTAAACCTGCAACTATCGAATGTTCTGCACCAGTACTAGCTAATAGTGTTCCATAACTATCGGGTGCATCACCAAAGTCGGAGTTGCTGAAATTAACAGAATAATCTTCCACCTCACCATTGGCAGCTGATCCTGTTGAATTGGCTACATCTGCTGACAGTGTCGCTATTCTACAGCGCATATAACTGGCTCCACCTGTATCGGCTACAGCTGTAGCTGGGACATTGGGCATGGTAATAGTCGCTGATGTCGCTGCATTTGCAACGGTAACCGCGCCACGTTCTGTGGCATTATTAAACACGCCATCACCATTATAATCAATCCAACACGCGAGGGTTGCATCCGCTCCTGTGGTATTTACAACACTGACATTAAAACTCGGTGCGACTTGACCATCTTGTAATGAAGGAGGAGTTAAGCTGTCTTCATCATCATTGGCTGTTGCACAAGTTCCATATGTATTTATGTTAGATGCACCACTATCATCTCCATCTGCATTAGCTGATTGTTGTCCATTTACTTCATCATCCACACAAGTTCCCATAAATAACGTTGCATCCAAGGTATGACGAGGACCATTATCACTGACTAAAGTTGAATAATCACCTGAGCCGTTTCCAACACTTGTATCAGGTGCATCACCCCAATCTTGTGAGGGGTTAATCAAAATAGGATAATCTTCAACTTCTCCATTAGCCGCAGCACCTATTGCGTCTGCAACTTCTGCAGCATTACTTGCAATCCTGCATCGCATAAAGGTAGAACCACCAGTATCAGTACTCGCTGTAGCTGGCACATCTGGTAAAATTACAGTTGCAATCCCTGAGGCACTTACTACAATTGAGCCTCGCTCTGTGGCATTGTCAAAAGTTCCATCACTATTGTAATCAACCCAACACGCGAGGGTTGCATCAGATGCTGTAGCATTTATAACTGTAACATCTACACTAGGTGCAACTTGTGTATCTGCCAATAATGGTGGTACTAAAGAATCTTCATCATTATTAGCTACAACACATGTTCCAACAGTCATAGTGTCGGCAACTCCCATATCATCACCATCGGCATTTGCATTCGGCAGGCCATTACTCTCATCATCTGCACAAGCACCCATAAATAAATTGGGGTCTAATACATGATGAGGACCATTACTAGCCTTTAAAGTTAGATAGGCAGGATCTGGAGCATCGCCCCAATCTTCTGGAGGAGGAACAAATCCAAAATCAAAACTGTGATTATTTGCACCCGAAATTGAAATATCCGCAGGAATAACATTTGCTTCGGCATCATTCACATTTATCACTCCATCACTATCATTAGAATCTTCTTGACCACCTTGACCTGCTGTGTTCGCAACCGTGAGGTAAGAATTTCCAAGAACAGCTTGTTTTGATGTTCCTGTTGCATTCGGTATACGTACAATATAGCTAGTATTGGGATTCAGTGCCGAAATATTGTAAATATGACTCGCTGTGGTTGTTGCTAATGGGTTATTTGAGAAAATATAATCTCCATTTGAATTAGTCACCGCTGTAGCAATCACCACTGAGGTTGCGTTATCAACAAGCTCGATTGTAACGTTTCCAATACCCAATTCTCCAGCATCTTGGACTCCATCTCCATCTGTATCTTCCCAAACTCGATTACCGATTTCAACTGGTGCCAAAGTTGTCAATAGTTCAATATCTCCCATTCCCGCACCCTTACCAAAATGTGCAACTTGAGGTGCCGTGTTATCCATAACTTTATACGCATCATTTTTATTTCCATTAGCTGGATTAAAGAATACAACTCCAGCAGTGTGAAATGAAGTAGTCGCACTTCCAAAAGGGTCATATGCTACCATAGCCACTTCGCCCGAGCCTCTAAAAATTGTGACTGCACCTAACGCACTTTCTTTGTGATCCGTTACCGGTGAATCGTCTGCATTAACTGATTCATTGCCTGCATTAGCATCTGTGTCAATTGGATTTACAATATATTGTCCTGTTCCATCAGGGGTTGCTATTAATATATCTCCTCCTGAAATTGTTTTAAACTCTAAATTGTTATCAAAAGGAACACCTGCTGGGGGAAGGTTCTGAAAGCCACCTTGAAAAGCCACACGATCCATATAACCCACAATCAAGTTGCCAGTGTCATCAAACTTAATATCGGCTAAAACAGGCTGAGAAACCACAACTTTCCAAAAATTACTACCTGTATATACTTGGGCTATGGATTGATAATTATCTGACCATGCATTCCATCCCTGATCATCAGGAGTACTTTCTCTCGCATAATTAAGTGTATGTTGATAGATTGAAGTAAAAACCACTCCATCAAACTCATAGATATGGGCTGTTAAATCAGATGTAGCCCCACTAATACTCGCATCACAAACCACACCAATAAAGACCTTTTCATCAACAGCCTCTACAGCAAAAGGACGGTTCTCACCTGTTGCCACATTACATGGGTTTGGTGTAGCAAATGAATTTGAAATTGTTTTTGTCTGTACATCAATTTGATAAAGCTTTTTATCATTTAAATTCATTGCATACAAGGTTGATTGATCATCGGAAATATCAATATCACCTAATCCCACTTTTAGCACTGCGGCTATAGCATCAGGGTCACGATTCTGTACGCCAGGATCACCCAATCCTCGTGTTGCATCGTCGGCTATTGTTCCTGCATTTGGAATATCAATAAAAACTGATGTACCTGTACCGTCTGCATTTACTTCATAAATTCTGCCAAGTTGGTTGTTTAAAATGCCCGCATGTCTTTTAACCATTGTTGCCGCATAAATTTTTGCTCTTTTCTTATCATAGGCTATTCCCCATACCGAGCCAACTTCTTGTTCATTAGCAATACTTGTTTCAGTAGCACCTCCTGCTCCTGAATTTAAATATGGCCAACTTAAGATACCCCCCTGATCACTTGGACCACCAGCAGCAACTGCAGCACCATTTACAAAAATGCTTGAAATTAACTCTGGATTTACTGAATCTGTATAGTCCGCAGGATTATGTAACCCAAAATTAACAGAAGTTCCATCTGATACGAATTGTACTGAAGTATTTAAACCATTAGCATCTGGACTTTCCTGCAAATAGGTGGGCCATATAGAAAATTCAACCCTGTAATCCCCAGCAGCAGTCGTTAAAGAGTAACTACCATTTGCAGCTGTTAAACTGGTTGAAACAACAGCACCTGAGGTATCATAAGCACTTACAGTCACCCCTTCCACTCCTGGCTCACTTGCATGCTTATTCCCATAGACTCCAAGGGTCGTGCCATTAACAGGAAAATCCCTAAAAACAGTTCCTGTAATATTTGCAAAAACATTAGAGGAAATAAAAGGCAATAAAAAAAGAAAAAAACAATAATACGATAAACTGACATTACGTAAAAAAAATAATTTTCTTAACTTTTTAACACGTGTAAACATACAAAACTTCTCCATAATATTAGGTAATTTAATAGAGAAGCCAATTTCTATATACGAGGTAATTAAGAAAAATTAGTGGGATCTCTCAGCTACTGAATGTAACGAAATTTTGTAAATAAGTCAATAAACAAACTAAAATAATTGTTAACTATTGTTAATTCCTTTACAGCAAAAAGCCTCTCATGTTTCCATAAGAGGCTTTTAAAGTTTCTTCTAATTAAGTATTATTTTAACTTTGCTTAAATCTCCTTGTATATAATAGTATCAATGCACTTAACAACATTAATGCCCACCATTTATTGACTGGTATCATCATTGGAGGTCCAATATGGTTACCAAACTCAATGGGAGGAGCTGATGGAATATCCGTAGATAACTCAACAACACTGGTCACTGGCAAAAATGGTTCTGAACATCCCGTTAAATCAGCATCGGTTAAGTCATAATTTAACACATAACAGACCGCAGGGTTTGGTGGAATTGGTGATAAACCTACTGGTAAATTTGTAAAATCAAAACTACCTGTTCCATCGGTATCAAGTGTTGCAACTGTAACATCACCGGTTCCATCGCAATCAGAATCTCTAAGCAAGGTTACCGCTACACCACTTTGCTCTTCACCTGCATCGTAAGTCAAACTAAGGTTGGCATCACAATAAACTTGACCAGGGATGTTACCAATAGCTGCATAGACACCCATATCATAGGTCAAATCATCCGCAGTTAATGTTATATTCTGTATTTGTCCAGTTACCGTATCTACATCTGAATCAACTGTGTCATCACCACCTTGATTTTGAGAAGTAATGAGCCAACCAGGTGCTAGTCCCGAGAATTGTATACAATAATCACCACTTGCAAGCGGACTAAAATTATACCAACCATCTGCAGCAGGTAAACCTCCATTTGCTGTAACAGTAGTATCAAGAACTGGTCCACTGCAATCTAACGTATGGTAAAGCTCAACAGTAATACCATTGACACCTGGCTCAATAGCATCTTGTAAACCATCTTGATTATTGTCATACCACACATAGTCTCCTATATTTAATCGTTCTTCATGCCCAAAATCATTATTATTGTTATCTGGGTTTACTGCATCAACAGTAGGAAATAATTGCGGTGCTGTAATGGCATTGTAGCACTCACCCAAATCTGGATCAGTTGTATCAACTTCTACGATATAGCAACCAGGAGGATTATTACCCGCACCCGGACCTCCAGTAATTAAATTCATGAATGAGTAATTGCCAGCTACAGTTGATTGAGTAACCAAACTTGCCGCATCAGTGCCATCAATAATATTATTACAGTTTGCATCATCGTATAGGTTAACAGTTACATTGCTTTGTAAAGCATCTCCATCAGCAGCATCATAAACCACGTTTGGATTTATATCACTTTCACACCATAACAATCCGCTAACACTTCCTGGTGCAAATATTCCCATATCTTCATCAGGGTCAACACCTGCTAAATTAATATTTGTGATACGTGCTATGGTGGGATCAACCCCATCAACTACAGCATTTGAGTCTGTACTTACCGTACCTGCGCCTGTTGGAGAAATACTGTGATTTGCAGGGATTCCTGTAAATTCAATACAGTATGTACCTAGTGGTATCGGTGTAAATTCATAATAACCATCAGCTGCTGGAGTTCCTCCATTGGCTGTGGTTGTACTTGCTGTCACCGCACCTGAACAATCTGCTGTTGAATATAAATTAACACCAATTCCATTAACACCTACTTCACCAGCATCTTGAACACCATCTTGATTGGCATCGTACCAAACATAGTCACCTAAATAAGCTTGTTGTTGGTAACCAAAATCTTGAGCAACATCATCAGTACCAGAAACAATATTACCAAATATATCAGTCGTCGCATTTAATGGTATAGTTGAAATGTTTGGCGTTCCAAGTCCATCAGCATCATAAGTTTGACTCATTCCAAGAGGTAATGTACTTGCATCAACACTCACTTGATAGGTTCCATCTGGTAAATTGTTAAAGACATAGTCACCATTCATATCTGTAATAGCAACATAAGGAATGGCTCCAGGAGTGGCTGCATCAACAATACCACCTGTCACTGGGTCAACATAGATGGGATTACCCATAGCATCCAATAAATTAATTGTTACACCGGGTAATGCAGGCTCTGCATCATCGGCACCATTACCATTAACGTCTTCCCATAAGTGATCGCCAATCGAGTTGGATACAACGGTTACACTGACATCATTAGATATGACAACCAATGAAATTTCAGGTACTCGTCCACCAAAGTTATTGGTGTAAATATTACCAGTGGATGCTGCGGTAACATTTCCATTAATATCTAAATCGGGTACTCCACCAACATTACCTAATGGAGTAAATTCAACCGTTACTGTTTGCCCTCCTCCTGCACTTGGCAAAGAGGGAGTAGTAAACTTAAGGGCACTAATATCTTTTGCCAATAATGTGCCACAAGCTGTTGGATCATTACCAACACATTGACTCCATGAAATCACTCCCGTACCACTGGGTCCTCCACCAGCAAAAGTATTTTGAAGTTTTATCGGAATACCCGCTGTATTTTCACTGATATAAAAATTGTAACACAAATCTCCAACCAATGGAACATAACCAGAAGGCCAGTTATCTTCATGACAAGGATCCTGTGGTATAGTGACAGGATCTGCATCCGTTGCAAAAAATACCTCACCATTTGTCCCGGAAATCATTGTCACTTCATAAGTGCCATTATATATTGTTGGAGGTGTTCGAGAGCTATTTAAACCACTTGTTGAACCAACACCATCGGCATTATGAGGTAAAATATCAATAAAAGTACTTTCTCCATAATTTTCTCCACCCAAGTTTTTATAGATTAACTCCATAATAAATGGGGAATTTGTTCCATAAACAGCTTGCTGGTTCTTTTTTGTTACATCTAAACCAAAATTTGGAAAAGCTGTTAATTTATAAGTTGCTGAAACAGGTGAATTTCCATTATCATTATCAATCAATGAATCTAAAACAGCGGTATTAGTAAAGGAACCAGATGTTACGCTTGCATCAATAAGTACAGTATATTTAATCCAGGGAAGTTGGTCTCCAGTATTGACACTATCAAAGTTCCAAACCAACGAATTAAGACTTGTATTAACAGGGCTTGTTATAGTTACAGCTGGTGATGAGGCTGCATAATCAGCATAGTTTAACCATGTTGTACCTTCATCTACTGAAAACATCTCAGAGCCTAAAACATAGGAGTTTAATGCAGGTATTGTGTCAGTAACATCTGCTGTTGTAAATGCGGGGTTCCAACCACCAAATACTTTTGGCTCAATGACAAAGTCAACTAAATCTTCTGCTAATACGACTTTAATTCCTTGAGGTTCTGTTCTTTTGGCAATTGAAATAGATGATTCAGTAATTTTAATTCTATCTTGTGTATAAATCAACTTTGAGAAACCAGCATTATTTGGATCAGTTGAACCAATTGCAGTAGCTTGCCAAGCAGTATAACCTCCAGAACCATCACTCAGACCAACTCGATAAGACTCAAAGATAGGAACAAATTTATTCGCTCCATAACCAGTTGCTGTGGAACGGATTTTTAGATCAAATTCTGCATTTAAACGAGTATATAAAAACCCAGGATTCAAAATTGACATAGCTGCATCATCTGCACGAAACTCTTGCTTAATGCGTGTAACATTTCCGACAATGGCAGGATCAATCCCAGCTACTCCTTGACCTGTTGACTCGTACCAATCAATGGGCCCAGCTGAAACAGGGCTTCCGCCAACAATCGCATCAACTAAGCTTCCATCTTTTAATTTAATTCTAACAGTACCATCATTATTTACATCATCAGGGCAAGTAGAACTGCGTAAATCATTCAACCAAGCAGCTTCTCCTGCTGTTCCAGGTCCTGATGGAGTCCCTACTGGAACATCAGTATAAAGTATATTGTAAAATTCAGGCAAATCATAACCTGGATTAAATGTATTGGCAGGTGGACCACCATAAATATGAACATTTGGGTTATATACCATGGTATTTCCAAAATATCCAGAATCAAGCATGGTGCTTCCACCTGCCGAATTATTATGCAATCCTTGGAATTCAAATTGAGTTGTATCAATTTTATCACAACCCTGTCCTTTTCCATCAGGTAAAGTTAGTTTCCTATGATCCGCAAATTGCGTACCAAAAGATATAGTTTGTCCTGGGGCATACAGCGTATCTGCAGTCCAATAATCAGGTCCAGCTGCTCTATAAAACCCTTCAAATACTGTATAAAAACTCCAGCCTCCGGGAGGAATATATGCCATCGAATAATCTATTTCATTTGGATATGGTTCACCATTTCCAGCAAAATTGGGCAATCTAGGCCCTCCATTAGCACTCTCTGTAGATTCAGGGTTAAATCCTTCAAAAACACC
>JALWML010000550.1 GCA_027083915.1 Lysobacterales bacterium
AAGTCGTAAGGCAAAACTACCAAAAGGTCCAAGATAACCAATAGCCAACCCCAAAATTGCAGTAAAAGCCACGGTCAAAAGGCTCGGGAGTTTGATTTGGTAACGTTTTTTGAGGTTCATTTCACGACTCGTGTGTTGTACAGCCTAATAAAACCGTGGATTTTGACGAAGTAATCACAACAGTCCACGAAATCAGGCTCGATTTAAAAATTAAAGTTTATACAATTTGTGCTGTGAAATCAATTAACCTTTTAGGAGAACAAATATGAAGACAACACATTTAATCAAAACAACTATCGCTTTAAGTCTTTTCAGCTTAACTATTAACGCAGCTAATTTGAATGTCACAATAGATAAAGTTAACTCTAGTGATGGAAAAATCTTAGCTCAAGTTTTTAAAGGTAAAGAAAACTACAAAAATGGTAAACCAGAATCCAGTTTAATAATACCTGCTAAAAAGGGTAAAAATACCTTTTCTTTTCAAAACCTTGAGCATGGTGAATATGCCGTTCGTTTGTTTCATGATATTAATGACAACAATGACTTAGACACCAATGTTTTTGGCATGCCCACAGAAGGTTATGGTTTTTCAAATCAAGCTGTTGGTAACTTCGGCCCTGCACAATACAAAGACATGGTTGTTGTTATTGCTGATGACACAGTGTCTGTTGATACTAAAGTTAAAATGATTTACTAAAGGAGAAGTTTAAATGAACCGGAGAGAATTTATCCAATTTTTAGCTGTTTTAGGAATTACGGCTTCTCACTTGCCAACGGCATTGTTGGCGAGTAATACAACATGGAAGCAAAAATACGATAGTGCATTAAAAAATGACCCACGTTTAATTGGACATCAAAATTATGCACAAGAAAGACAAGCAGAGTCGCTTGTTATCGAAGGCGAATTTCCAAAAGATTTTAGTGGTACATTTTACCGCAATGGTCCTGCCTTACTCGAAAGAAATGGTATTCGTCAAAAGCATTTGTTTGATGGCGATGGCATGATTCATGCTTTTAAGTTTGAAAATGGCACAGTCTCATTCAAGAATAAGTTTGTGCAAACTCAAAAGTTTCAAAAAGAACAAGAAGTAGGGCGATTCCTCTATGATTTATCTGACATCGGTCTAAAAAATCCTGAACCCGTAAGCAGTGCTGATGCTATTAATAATGCTAACACTAATATTTTACCAGTGGGTGATGAAATTTGGGCATTATGGGAGGCAGGTTCCGCTTATGCTATGCATCCAAAAACTTTAGAGACAAAAGGTGCTGTTACATTAAACGCTCAACTCAAAGGTGCGCCCTTTTCAGCGCATCCAAAAATAGATGCTGATGGCACAATTTGGAATTTTGGTTTGGATTATGCTTCGGGTCAAATCATTATTTACAAGCTTAATCCAAAAGGTATTATGCAAAAATTTGGTCTTGTTAAAACAGATTACCATGCAATGCTGCATGATTTTCTTATCACCGACAAACATATTTTACTTGTTCTGCCGTCACTAACGGTCAACCCCAAAGGCAAGGGCTTTGCAGCACAACAACAATTTGATAAAAACCGTTCCATGCGTGTTTTGGTCGTTGATAAAAATGATTTTAGTCTAAAAGCCACTCATGAGTTTCCGGCTTGTTTCTTGTTCCACTTTGGCAATGCATGGGAAGAAAAGGATGGCACAATTCGCTTTGATGGCTGCCGTTATCCCAACCTTGAAGTCTTACACCGCATGGAAAATATTATGCAAGGTGATACCTCTTTGATGAAAGACACCATCAGCCAAACAGTAATATTCACTATTTACCCTGATGGTAAAACCAAGCAAGAGTCCTTTGCAGATTCTACCGAATTTCCACGCATATATCCTTCATTGACTGGCAAAAGAAACGAAAAAGTCTTTACCATAGGCGATACTAAAAATGCACAATGGGCAGATTCTATTCGCTCGATGAATATCGACACAGGAAAAATTGACCAATACGTTTATGGCGAGGATTATCTCGTTGAAGAGCATGTATTAATAGAAAAAACCAAACAAAAAGGTGGCTATTTAATCGGTACAGCACTTAATTGGAAAAAACAACAAACGTGTGTATCTCTATTTGATGCTGAAAACATCAAAGCAGGACCATTAGCTCGTGCATGGCTTCCATTTCATATTCCATTAGGCTTTCATGGTAATTTTAAAATGGTATAATTTTTAGTTTTGACTTAAACTGTATTTAATGCTACTTTTATCATTCTTAAATCCCATTAAAAGGATGCAACACATGAAAATGTTTTTCTTACTACTCATCAGCATAGGTACGACTTGCTTTGCCCAAGAGGTCAGTCTTGATGATTTAAGAAAGCTCAAGTCTAATTTTGAGAAAAAATATTCAATAACTTTATTTATAGAACAAACCCCTTTTTCTATTTCGGAGTTTGAATCTAAAGTTATCGCCAAGGAATTCTATAAAGACTTATATGAATACATG